>JBDLWD010000001.1:0-7634 GCA_039804465.1 Verrucomicrobiota bacterium
GCTGGACGCCTCTCCCTCCGGCGAAAAGAAACCCGCCCCGCCGGCCGATACCGCCCTCGTCTCGCCGCTCATCTCCGAGCTACGCGGACTGCTTGAGCAAAACGACAGCCGGGCCGCCGAGGTTTTCGAGCGCCTGCGCTCCGCCGCCCGCGGCACGGCTCTCGACCCGCTGCTCGCCCCGGTCGCCCAATCCCTGGAATCCTACGACTTCGACGTGGCCGCGACCCGCCTAGCCGAGGTCCGGGCCCGCCTCGCCACCTGACCTCCGATCTTCGTCATGCCATCCTCCGACCGCCGGCCTTGCCTTCTCCTCGTCGACGACACGCCCGCCAACATCGACGTCCTCGTGGGCATCCTCGGCTCCGACTACAACCTCAAGATCGCCAACCGCGGTGCCAAGGCGCTCCAGATCTGCGCCTCCGGCCAGCCCGTCGACCTCGTGCTCCTCGATGTCATGATGCCGGAGATGGACGGCTATGAAGTCTGCCGCCGCCTGCGCTCCGATCCCGCCACCCGCGACCTGCCCATCATTTTCCTCACCGCCAAGACCGAGACCGAGGACGTTGTCCTGGGCTTCGAGCTCGGCGCAAACGATTACGTTCCCAAGCCCTTCCGCCCGCCCGAACTGCTCGCCCGCGTCCGCACCCAGCTCGCGCTCCGCGAGCAACGCCGCGAAATCGCCCGGAAAAACGGCGAATTGACGGAGATGGTGCACATACTCTGCCACGACATCGCCAACCACTTCGCCGTCGCCAAACTCGCCCTCGAGATCGCCGAGCTACAGCCCCGGCCCGACGTGCCCCAGCTCCTTGCCCGGCTGACCACCGCGGTCCGCAACGGCATCGCGCTCACCACCGTCGTGCGCGAGCTTCGCCGGGCCGAGGATAAATCGGTCCGCCTCATCCCCGTCTCCCTGCGGGCCGCCGTCGTCGAGTCGATCGAGCTCGTCGAGGACCGCCTGCGGGCAAAGGAGATCGTGCCGCGCGTCTCCGTCCCAGACATCGATGTGATGGCCGAGCCGGGCGCGCTGGTCGGCTCCGTCCTCGTCAATCTGCTCGTGAACGCCGCGAAGTTTTCCCGCCCCGGCTCAGCGCTCGAGGTCCAGGGCGAGATCGACGGGGACCGCGTCCGCCTGCGGCTGCGCGACCACGGCATCGGCATCCCCGCCGATATGCTGCAAGATCTGTTCGAGGTGACCAAAAGCACCAGCCGCCCGGGCACCGCAGGCGAGAAGGGCACCGGCTTCGGCATGCCGCTCGTGAAGAAATTCGTCGACCTGTTTGGCGGCAGCATCCGCGTCGAAAGCCGCGACGAGGCGCTGCACCCGGACGACTCCGGCACCGAGTTCACGATCGAGTTCCGCCGCGCGCCCTGAGCCGGCCGCGCACTAGAACCAGACCTTGATCACGTGGTCGCGGTTGGGGAAGTCCCCCAAGGCGATTATCTGGCGCGTGGGCGGATCGTAGACCAGCACGCCCGCGTCGGTCGCGAAAATCACGTAGGCGTCGTCCTTGCCGTCGCCGGGCAGCTCGCCCCACTCCTCCGCGCGGCGGCAGGAGAGCACCCCGATCGGCATGGCGAGGTTTATGGCGTCCTCGCGCAGCGAGGCGATGGAGGTAGCCACGTTGAGCAACCGCGAGAACACCGCGCCGTCGTAGTGCCGCCCCCGCGCGCCGGTCAGGTCGTAGTCGAGAGCCTTGCAGGCGGTCTCCAGCCAAGCCCCGAGCACGGCGAGCGAATCGCCGCGAAACAACGCGTAGTCCCCGTCCGTCGCGTCGAACTTTCCCCAGCCGCGCACCCCGCCGCGCTGCAGTTCGCGGAGCAGCCGCAACGAGCTGATCCGCTTCGGCGCCCGACCATCCATCGCCAGCGGGGGAGCGGGAAAGGCCGGCAGCAGCACCTGACGCTCCGCCGCTTTTCCCTTCTCCTTCTCCACGGCCTCGGCGCCCGGCGCGGACCGGGCCGGCAGCAGCAAGCCGACGAGTAGAATGGGAAGCAGACGCCACATCGCCCTAAAAATACACCGCCTCGATGGTGTCGCGATTCGGAAAGCTCTCCAGCCGCGTCATCGTGCCGTCCTGCGGCTCGATCACGAACAGGCCCTCGCTGGTGGCGACGACCACCACCGCATGCGCTCCGCCCGCCTCGATGCCCGCGAAAGGATGCCGGTAGAAAACCGTGGCCCAACCCACCGCCAGCGTGCCCCGGTTCTCCCCGGCGCGCAGGGCCAGCAGATCGGCGAAGGTGACGAAGCAGCTGGCGTAGTTGTCGCAATCCCACTGGTCCCCCTCGAAGCGCAGCTTAAGCGGGCGCTCCAGCTTGGAGAACCAGGCCCGATAGCCGCGCACCCACTCCGCGCCGGGCAACAGAAACTCCGAGCGCACATGGTTCACCGCCGGCGGCGTGTCGGTCGCGCGCGCGAAGGCCGCCTTCAGCTCGTCCGCCGTCCAGACCCCGGCCGCTTCCGCCGCCACCCACTCGGGCGGCGGCGGAAGCTTCACGAAGCTTTTCTTCGCCAACGCCTCGAAGTCCGGATCCATCTTCCCCGAACGATCCGCCGCGGCCGACCCCGCCGCGGCCAGCGCGCACAGCGCCAGACACGCGAACCGCGATAGCGCGGCGCGAGATGGCGACACGGGCGCCGATGAAGGACGAAAAGGGATGGTCACTTGCGTTAAGGCGGGCCGGACAGGACGTCGCGGCGGGTCTATCACACAAAAAGGAGCGAAGGAGTGCCCGCATGCAAGGTAACCTCTCGACTTGCGCGCCTCGCCCCGCAAAGTGCCCACGCCGCTTCCCCCATGCGTGTCGCATTTTTCAAGAGCCTGCCCGTCCGTCTCGCCGGGCTCATTCTGGCCCTCGGGGGAATCTGCCTGCTCGTCCTCACGGAGCTGAACCGGCGGGCCGTCGAGCGCATCCTCTTCGAGCAATCCGAGGTGCAGGCCATGCTCGCCACCAACGCCGTGGTCGAGGGCCTCGACGGCGTTATCGGCGGCGTGGAGCGCCTCGCCCGCCTGGTCGCGCGCGATCTCGAGGATCGCTCCACGGGACGCGCCGAGCTCGAGCGGCTCTCGCGCGTCGTGCTGCTCGACCAGCCGCAGATCTTTGGCTTCGCCGTCGCGCTCGACCCCGGCTCACCCGCGGATCGTGTCGGAGCCGCGGTCTACCGCTCGCAGGTGGCCTCGCGCTTCGTCTCCTTCGACCTCACCGAGCCGGAGCGCGCTTTTTGGGAACGCGACTGGTATCGCGCGGCCGCCGACAAGGGGCTTTCGGCCTGGAGCGAGCCCTTCTTCGACCGCGACGGCTCGGAACGAAACGTCATCCGGCTCTCGATGCCCGTCTGGCGGCGCGAGGGTGAAAAACGCCGCGTGGTAGGCGTGGTCTCGGCCGTCGTCGAGCTGGACTGGCTCCACCGCCTCGCCAACTCCAACGAGTTTTCCGAAACCAGCTTCACCATCGTCTTCTCCCGCACCGGCCGCATCGTCATCCATCCGCGCGACAGCTACGTCATCACCGAGACGATCGATACGCTGGCCGAAAAAACCAACACGCCCGCCCTCGCCGAGATGCGCCAGATGGTCGTGGCCCGCAAACAGGGGTCGATGCGCTACGAGGAGCCGATCACCGGCCGCCGCGTCCACGCCAACTACAAGCCCGCGCGCACCGCCGGCTGGGGCGTCATCTACGGCCACGACGAGGCCGAGTTCCTGCGGCCGCAAAACGAGTTTCGCCGCCTCTCCGCCCTTTATCTGGGCGCCGCCCTGCTCCTTCTCGCCGGCATCGTGATCGGCATCACCCGCCGCGCCCTGCGCCCGCTCGGTCCGCTCGCGGTCGCCACCGACGAGATCGCCCGCGGCAATCTCGATTGCGAAGTGCCCGCGCCGCGCCGCGCAGACGAGGTCGGCCTCCTCGCCTCCGCCTTTCGCGCCATGCGCGCCGCGCTCAAGGCCCAGCATCTCGAGCGCCGCTGGGCCGGCCAGGCCCTCGAGCACCAGCTCAAATACAACCAGCTCATCATCGACTCCATCGGCGAGCTGGTCTTCGTCCTCACCAAGTCGCTCAGCATCACCCGCATCAACCCGGCCGTCACGCGCTTTGGCGGCTATTCGACCGCCGACGTGGTGCGCGCCCCCATCCTCCGCCTCATCTCGCTCACGCCCCCGGCCACGAACGGCGAGGAGGTCTCGCTGGCCGAGGCCTTGCGCGACGGACGTTCGCTCAACGACGTCGCCGCGGGTCTCCGCACCAAATCGGGCGCGGTCCTCCGCGTCCGGCTCTCGTTCGCCCCGCTCACCGACGAGAACCGCATCGTCGGCGCCGTCGTCACCCTGCGCGTAGACGAGGCCGACCTGCCGCCCCGCGCCTGAGCGCTCGGCCGCCCACCCGTCTCGCATCCGCACCCATTTTTACCCGCCATGAGCCCAAAGCACATCCTGACCGTGGACGACGAAGCCGAGGTTCGCGCCCTTTTGCTCGAGGTGCTCAAAGGCGCCGGTTACCGCGTTAGCGCCGCCGCCTGCGCGTCCGAGGCCCTCGCCGTCGTCCAATCCGACCGCCCCGATCTGGTCATCACCGACCTCCAGATGGACGAGACGGACGGCTTCGATTTTCTCGATTCGCTCCACGCAGTCGCGCCCAACATCCCGGTGATTCTGCTCACCGGCGTGCTCTTCGATCCCGAGGTGATCGGTCAGACGCTCGGCAACCGTATCTCGGCCTACATCGAAAAGACCGCCCCGCTGGAACGCATCCTCCGCGAGGTGAAGCGTCAGCTGGGTAATTGATCGCGCGCCCGGCGGCGTCGCCCGTTTGCGGCATAAGGCCCTTGGGTTGCTGACCACACAGGCGACGTCCTCCGGATTCGCCTTTCACCCGAAACGGGCGACCAAACCCGCGTCCGCGCGGCAGGCTAGGCCCGATTTTCCCCGTGCCGGTGCTTGCGCCCCAAGCCGGGCCGGCAGAACGTCAAAACCCACCCCACCGTCATGCTCAGCCGGTCCACCGATTATTTCAGCGTTTTCAAAACCGCCACGCGGGAACGCTGGGACGCATGGACCCCGCTCGCCTTGGTCGCGCTGAGCTTGATCGGCGTGGCCTTCATCTACTCGGCCCAGCTCTCCCAGAGCGAAAACGACTGGATGAAGCAGATCCTCTTCCTCGTCATCGGGGCCGGCGTATATCTCGCGGTCTCACTTATCGACTACCGCATCTGGCTGAGCACCTGGCACTGGTTCTATCTCGCTTGCTTGCTGCTACTTGTCCTCGTGCTCATCCCCGGCATAGGCGACGCCCGATTCGGGGCCCAGCGATGGATAGATCTGGGCGTCTTCACCCTCCAGCCCAGCGAACCCGCCAAGGCCGCCGTGCTCTTCGCCACCGCGTCGATCCTCATCCGGGACAAACTCGGCTCCATCCGCCAATCCCTCGGCACCCTGGGCAAGTTGGCCCTTGCCGCTGGGGTGCCCATGTTGCTGATTTTGTTACAGCCCGATCTCAAGTCGGCCATCGTCCTGCCCCCCATGGTGTTTTCCATGCTCTACGTCTCCCGCCTCTCGACCCGCTTTTTCGCGGGCGCGCTCGGCGCGTTTCTGGTGCTGGTCTCCATCGTGGCCTGGGACACCGCCGGCTACGTCAACTACATGAAGGCCAACAAGCTGGACTTCATGCGCGACAAGGGCCGCTACCAGGACCACTCGTGGGTGCCGCTCAAGGACTACCAGCGCAACCGCATCCTCACTTTCGCCGCGCCCGACATCATCGACCCCACCGGCACCCGCGACGCCTGGAACCTCAACCAGTCGCTCATCTCGGTCGGCAGCGGCGGCCTCGCCGGCAAGGGCTGGACGCAGGGCACCCAGGCCCAGCTCGGCTACCTGCCCCCCGCGGTTTCGCATAACGATTTTATCTTCTCCGTCATCGCCGAGGAGAAGGGATTTTTGGGAAGTCTCACCGTGCTAGGTCTGTTCGGCATCGTCTTGATCAACGGCATCCGCATCGCCGGACTCGCCCGCGACCGCTTCGGCACCTTGCTTGCCGTCGGGGTCACGGTCCTGTTCGCAGTGCATGTGTTCGTGAACATCGCGATGACGATCGGCCTCGTGCCCATAACGGGCATACCGCTTCCCTTCATCAGCTACGGTGGCTCCTTCGTGCTCAGTTGTTGTTTGCTGCAAGGACTCGTCCAGAGCGTCTACCGCTTCAGAAAGGACTTCACGTGAAACTGAACCTTTCCCGCGGCCCCGACCTCCCGACCGGAATTTCCTGCGCCCCGACTCGCGCACCCAGGCGCCCCGTGCCCACACCAAAAAAGGACACCACCCGCCATGAACGACCGCACCCCGCAACCGTCGCCGGACGACTCGCCTGATCACGACGACGCCCAGGCTCACCACGCACCCGCCTCCAGACCCGCGCCCAAATCCCTCGACGAACAACTCGCCGATCCCCCCGAGGAGCACGAGTCCGAGCCCGTCGACCGCAACGAACTGAAGGCCGGCGCCCAGGAGCGCGCCAAACAGCGCCCCCTGCTCCAAAAGATCCTCGCCGTGTTCAAGAAGGAGAAAACCTCCTTCCGCGAACTCATCATCAACTCCGAGCCGCTCGAAAAGCGCGTCGCCCTCCTCATCGACGGCGTGCTCGAGAAGTTCGAGATCGAACGCCACGACGCCGATCGCATGGTCGGCGGCATCTTCAAGGGCCGGGTCAAGAACCTCGACCCCGGCCTCAAGGCCGCCTTCGTCGACATCGGCTACTCCAAGAACGCGTTCCTCCACTACTGGGACATGCTCCCCGCCGCCGCCGACTCCTCCATCGAGGTCGTGCGCAAGAACTCCAAGAAGAACGCCCTCCCCGCCGGCCAGGAGCCGACCGTGAAGGACATTCCCCAGCTCTACCCGCCCGGCTCCGAGATCGTCATCCAGGTCACCAAGGGCCCCATCGGCACCAAGGGCCCCCGCACCACCACCAACCTCTCCATCCCCGGCCGCTACCTCGTCCTCACCCCCTTCAGCGATTCCTGCGGCATCTCCCGCAAGATCGAGGACCCCAAGGAGCGCTCCCGCCTCCGCCAGCTCGTCAACGAGCTCACCATCCCCGAGGGCATGGGCGTCATCGTGCGCACCGCCGGCGAGGGCAAAAAATCCCGCTACTTCGTCCGCGACCTCCACCTCCTGCTCCGCACCTGGAGCGACATCCAGGCGAAGATCAAAAACGAGCGCGCCCCCGCCTGCGTTTACCAGGAGCCCGACATCGTCGAGCGCACCGTGCGCGACTTCCTCACCGAGGAGGTCGACCGCGTCCTGATCGACAACGCCGAGGACCACGCCCGCTGCCAGGCCTCCGTCGCCCAGATCAGCCAGCGCTCCAAGAGCAAGATCGCCCTCTACAAGGACAGCATCCCCATCTTCGAACGCTTCAACATCGAACGCCAGATCGAGCAGACCTTCCAGCGCAAGGTCGGCCTCCCCTCCGGCGGGGAAATCATCATCGACGAGACCGAGGCCCTCATCGCCATCGACGTAAATACCGGCTCCCACAAAAACAAGGGCGGCGACGAGAAGAACGTCATCTACTCCGTCAACCTCGAGGCCGCCGTCGAGGCCGCCCGCCAGATCCGCCTCCGCAACCTCGGCGGC
>JBDLWD010000002.1:0-2916 GCA_039804465.1 Verrucomicrobiota bacterium
TCACCGGCAGCCGCTTCGTGCGGGTGAACGCCGTCATGAGCAACGTCGGCGAGTTGCGCGAGATCCTCGCCGCCGCGCGCCGCCGGACCGGCGGGCCCACGCTGCTGTTCATCGACGAACTTCATCGCTTCAACAAGTCGCAGCAGGACCTGCTCCTGCCCGACGTGGAGGAGGGCCACGTGCGCCTGATCGGGGCCACGACCCACAACCCCGGCTTCTACGTCAACCCGCCGCTGCTCTCGCGCAGCCATCTTTTCCGGCTCGAACCGCTGGCGCCCGCCGCCGTCGCATCCGTGCTCGCCCGCGCACTGGCCGACGCGGAGCGCGGCCTCGGCGCCACCGGCTGCACGGCGGACGAGGCCGTGCTGCTCGACCTGGCGAAGTTGTGCGATGGCGACCTGCGCCGCGCGCTCAACGCCCTCGAGGTCATCGTGGCCGGCCTGCCGCCCTGCGCTCCGGTGACGCCGTGCGAGCTGGAGATCTTCGCCCGCGAGCGTCGCATCCGCTACGACGCCGACGAGGACGAGCACTACGACACCATCTCCGCTTTTATCAAAAGCTGCCGCGGCTCCGACCCCGACGCCGCGCTCTACTGGCTCGCCAAGATGCTGGCCGGCGGCGAGGACCCGCGCTTCATCGCGCGGCGCCTCGTCATTCTGGCCAGCGAGGACGTTGGCCTGGCCGACGCGCTCGCGCTGCCCCTGGCGGTCGCGGCGCATCAGGCGGCCGAGTTGGTCGGCCTGCCCGAGGCGGAATACGCCCTCGCCCACGCCACCCTCCACATCGCCTGCGCGCCAAAGAGCAACTCGGTGACGCTCGCGCTCGCCGCGGCCAAGCGCGCCATTGCCGAGCAGCCGGTCCAGTCCGTGCCCGCGCCGTTGCGCGACAAGGGCGGCAAGGCCAACAAGGCGCTCGGCCACGGCAAGGGCTACCTCTACGCGCATGATTTCCCCGAGAACATCGCGCCCCAGGCCTACCTCGAAAAGCCGCTCACGCTTTTCACGCCCAAGACGGCCGGCATCGAGGCCAAGCTCGCGGAGCGTCTGGCCCGCTGGCGGGAGCTGCGCGCCCTGGCCCTGCGCGAGGCGGTGAAAAAGACCCCGCCCGCGGCCCGCTGATTTGCCCCGCTTCGTCCGGCGCGCGCTTGCCCGAGGCGCGGGTCCGGCCCAGGCTGCTCTCATGCGCCTGTCGTTTCCGCTTGTCGCCGCGGTTCTCCTCCTTGCCCACGCCGCCCTGCTTCGCGCCGCCCCGGATGCGGCGCCGGCCGTCGCGCCGGAAGCGGAGGGGAAAATAGAGGGGCTGGCGCTGGCGAGGCCCGACGGGCGCTTTCTTGGCGTGGAGGTCGAGGGCGTTCGTCTGAAGGTCACCTTCTACGACAAGGAAAAGAAAAAGCAGCCCGCCGACGCCGTCCGCATCACCGCGCGCTGGAGCGACAAAAAGCCGCGCCTGGCCGTGCTTTTGCCGTCCTCGCCCGAGACTCTCGCCTCTCCGCCCGTGTTGCACCGGCCCTTCGGCTACATCGTGCGCCTGGCGCTGGTCGGTGCGAACGACCAGGTGATGGAGACCTACGCTTTCCAGCCGCGCGAGGCGGAGCCGGCCGGCCGTTGAGACTTCACCCGGCGACGGGGGCGGCCTGGCGTATCATGCTTACGGATACGCGAAGCGCCTCCGTGTTGGTGCCCTTGAATACGCCCCGGGTGGGGGTGGCGTCCAGGTAGTCGCGGCCGATGGAGACCTTCACATGCCGCTCGCCGGCGATGCAGTCGTTGGTCGGGTCGAGCGGCCACCAGAAGCCGCCGGGCAACCGCACCTCCACCCAGGCGTGGCTTTCCGCCGAGCCGACGAGCGCCTCGCGGGACGGGCGCTCCGACTCCGCGGCCAGGCGCTGGCCATCGGTCTCGATGTAGCCGGTGACGTAGCGCGCCGGCAACTCGGCGGAGCGGAGCACGGCGATCATCACCTGGGCGAAATCCTGGCACACGCCGGCCTTTTGGGCGATGACCTGGGTCACGGGCGTGTCGATGCGGGTGATACCGGGCCGGTAGGCGAATTCAGTTTTTATCCAGCGGTTGAGCCGCAGCAGCGATTCACCGAGGGCGTGACCGGGCTTGAAGAACTGGTTGGCCAGACGGTGCACCGGCTCCGACATCGGAATGGCGGCCGAGGGCATGAGGAATTCGAAGAGCTCGAGTTTTTCGCTCCGGTAAATCTGGCGTGCTTCCGAGATGCTGAACTCGATCGCGGCGGCAGGTGGCGCCCAGGGCCGCGTCTCCACCACGGAGCGGCTTTCCATCACCAGTTCTCCGTGTCGGTGGGCGATGGCGAAAGACTCCACGGCGTTGCCGAAATAGTCGACGTAGCGGTTCACCTTTCCGGCGGGCGTGGTGGCGAACTCGCGAGTCAGCAGGGTTTGCCGCTCGTCCGTCACCGGGGTGAGCCTCGCCTCCATGAACGACTCGCTGGCCTCGCCGGCGTAGCGGTAGGTGGTGCGGTGGTTGATGTGGAACAGCATGGCGGGCAGGCGGCAAAAAGGGGCTCCCGCCGTGCAAAAGCAAGGGCGGGGCGGAGCGTCCTGCGGGACGCCGGTTCAAAGATCGAACCAGTAGGTGCGCGCCGTCTCGGGGCCGGGCACGGCGGCCGCGGCAGGCGGGGGCGGGACGGGCGGCAGTTCGCCGGTCAGGGCGGGTTCGGGCATGAGGCGCAGAAGGTCGTGTCGCGGACTCGCGGGATCAAGGGCGGGGCGGGGCGCGTAGGGCCAGGCGCGGGGCTGGCGCAGGCGGCCAAGCGCCTGGGCGAGCGGCGGGAATTGGGCTTCTAGGGTGTTCATGGGCGGTTTGGGTCGTTTGCAGGGAGGGTCACCGCCCCTCCGGCCGGCCTCCGGAGTCTGGGTTTTTGCCGGTAAAACAAAAAACCCCC
>JBDLWD010000003.1:0-5266 GCA_039804465.1 Verrucomicrobiota bacterium
AGGCCGAGCTCTCGCAAAAAGTTGGCACCACCATCGATCTCAAGGTAGCCCCGGGCTTCTTCCTTTACAACGCCTCCACGCTCGCCGGCCTGAGCAACGAAAACGCCTTCAACGGCACCACCGAAAACCTCAAAGTTATCGTCATCCCGGGCGAACTCTCCTTCGCCAACATCGGCGGCGCGGGTTACGCCCTTCGTGGCTACTGGGACTTCGCCTACAATACCACGGCAGAGGATCGCGTTCGCGAGGCCTACGCCCAACCGGCCACCGTGGACGAGGATCCCATGGCCTGGCTGGTCGGTGTCAGCTACGGCTACGGAACCGGCAAGCTCGCCGGCGACTGGAAGCTTTCCGCCGACTACCGCGAGATCGGCCTCGGCTCGATCGATCCCAATATCAATGACTCGGACTTCGCCTTCAGCCGTCTAAACCAGAAGGGCTTCAAGTTCTCTGCTTCCTACAACCTCACCGACTTCGCCTCACTCAACGGCACCTACTTCAAGACCGAGGAAAAGGACGATCTCCCCGGCGCCGGTCCTGCTGTCGCCAACCTCGACCACTCCCAAACCCTGCAGGTCGATCTAAACGTCAAATTCTGAGCCACACCTACTTCACCTAGACGTAACGCAACACGAACCTGTTATCGTGTATCTTAAATAACCAACACCCACCTCATGAAAAAAATCATCTTAATCACCTCAGCTTTTATCGCCAGCGTGGCCACAGCCCAAGCCCAGAAACTCGTTGTCAAGGGCTCCGACACCCTCGGCGCCAAGCTCGTCCCCATGTGGGCCGAGGAATACCGCGCCAAGAACCCCGGCGTCTCGTTTGAAATCGCCGCCGAAGGCTCCACCACCGGCCTCACCGCCATCATCGACGGCACCGCCGACATCGGCATGTCGTCCCGCCGCGCCCGCGCCACCGAAATGTCGGCCGGAGCCGCCAAGGGCGTGACCCTTAAGCCCACCGTCGTCGCTTTCGACGGCATGGCCGTGGTCGTCCACAAGGATAACCCGCTCAAGGATCTGACCCGCAAGCAGGTCGAGCAGATCTTCACCGGCGACGTCACCGACTGGTCCGCCGTCGGCGGCTCCCCCGGCGTCATCTCGGTCTACACCCGCAACACCTCCTCGGGCACCTACCAGGACTGGAAGGACCTCGCGATGAAGAAGCGCGATTACGCCAAATCCTCCCAGAAAATGGCCGGCAACGAGCAAATCGTTTCCGAGGTCGCCAAGAACCCAAACGGCATCGGTTACGTCGGCCTCGCCTACATCAAGGAGCCCGGCATCCACGTGGTCGCCATCGAGGGCAAGACCCCCAACACGGAAGATGTTCACGACAAGTCCTACCCCTATGCCCGCCCCACCTTCTTCTACACCAACGGCGAGCCTTCCGGCGAAGCGGCCAAGTTCATCGCCTTCGCGCTCAGCCCCGAGGGTCAGTCCGTAGTCGAGAAAGTCGGCTTTGTGACCATCCCTTCCGCCAAGAAGTAAGGCCAATCACACAGGCGAAACGCCTATCGTAAAAGCAGCCTGCGGCCCGCACGTTTATCAGTGCGGGCCGTTTTTTGTCCCCTCCACAAGCCTCGCGCGACGTTTCCACAGACAGGAAGATAGAACACAAAATACTACTGAAAAGCACGTTACAATCATGACGCAGGTTTGTCACCTATTCGTCACACACGCCGATTGACCTGTCTTACTGCCTCCCCTCGCCTGTTTGCGCCTATTGTTCCGCATGCCATCAACCGACGCCACGCCCCCGTCCGCCTCCACCTCCGCTACCCAGGGAAGCGCTCGCCCGTTTGAGATCCGCCGCGTCCGCACCCGCTTGCTGGGCCTAACGCTTGACGAGTGCATCCAAGGCTTCTTCGGCGGCAACGCCTTCATAGCCGTAATTATTTTGGGGCTTATTACTGTATTCCTTTTCCGCGAGGGGTTTAAGTTTTTCCCGCTCAATCAGGACAACCTTCGCATCTACCGCGCCGCCGGTCTGGAATACACCCAGCACCTCCGCAGCTTGGACGAGAGTCACCTCGCCCTCAATCGCTACCTCCAAGACGTGCGCCTTCGCGGCCTCCAGGTTCTTCAAACCCAGGGCTTGTCGGCGGCCGATGCCAATGCCCGGCTGGCGCCTTTCGATACGTGGGCCAACACTTTTGGCGACGCGATAGAGCCAGTCCGCGGCCTTGCCAGCGAGCTTGGCGACCTTGCCGTGGCCACCAAGGAAGCCTATCAGCAAAACGAGGACTACAAAGTCGCACGCGACCAGTTTCTCGCCGCGGGAAAAACCGCGGAAGCCGAGGCGGTGGCGATCAAGGAAATCGACTTCGCCGCCAACGCCGCCGTGCTCCGCGGCATGCTTCCCGCCGCGCGCGAAGCCGCCACCGGTGCGGCCGCCGTAGCCGAGGCCCAACTCGCCGCCCTCCCCGCTTTTCCCGTGCCCGAGCTGCAACCCCGGCTCACCCGTTTCGCCGAGCTGGGCCGCGAATACCTCGCCACCTACCCCGAGGCTCTCGCCCGCATGGAGGCCTGGCGCCACGATGCGCCGATCGGATCGATGGAGGCGTTCCAAGCCTTCCTCTTCGGGCGGCAATGGACCACCGCCAGCTTCTGGCAGGACTGGTATGGAATTGTGCCCCTCTTCACCGGCTCGCTTCTCATCTCGCTGATCGCCCTCGTTATCGCCGTGCCCTTTGGCGTGGGCGCCGCGATCTATGTCAACCAGATCGCCAATGCACGCGAGCAACGGCTCATCAAGCCGGCTATCGAGTTCATCTCCGCCATTCCCTCGGTCGTCCTTGGCTTCTTCGGCATCGCCATCCTCGGCGAAACCCTCCGCCGCGTTTCCGGCTGGGAAAGTCTGAGCTGGTTGCCCGGTTTTCCTTACGCCGAGCGTCTCAACGCCCTCACCGCCGGTTGCCTACTCGCCCTCATGGCGATCCCCACGATCTTCACGCTGGCGGAGGACGCCATCAACAACGTGCCCCGCGCCTTCAAGGAGGCCTCCTTCGCCCTCGGCGCCACCCGCCTGCAGACCACCCTTCGCATCATCATCCCCGCCGCCCTGTCGGGCATCATCTCCGCCGTGCTGCTTGGCCTTGGACGGGTGATTGGCGAGACCATGGTCGTGCTGCTCTGCGCGGGCAATCGCATCGCCATACCCGACTTCGGCCTCGGGCTCTCCGTCGTCACCCAGCCCGTGCACACCATGACCGGCATCATCGCCCAGGAAATGGGCGAGGTCGTGCGCGGCTCCATCCACTACCGCGCGCTTTTCTGCGTGGGCATCGTGCTCTTTCTGATCGCGCTCTTGATCAACTTCCTCGCGCAAAAAATCGTGCGCCGCTACAAGGTCTCCATCGGCTGAGTCTCGCCTCGCAGACGCCCCCATGTCCTCCTCCGCCTCCATCCCGTCGCCCGGCTCCGATCATACGACCGCAGGCGCCAATCCCTTCGCCCCTCGCGTCACCACCGCCCGCAGGCTTGAGGGCACCGTCGCCTGGCTCTTCCGTCTCGCCACCTATTTCGTGCTAGCCTGCGGACTCTCCATTTTCGCCACGATTTTCTGGAAAGGCTCCGCCACCGTCTTCCGCGCCGAATTTCCCTTCATCAACACCACTTTCTTCACCCAATCGCCCGAAACGCTCTACGTCTTCGAGTGGCAGGGCGAAAAACGCGAGATGGGCGACAAGGAATTTCGCGCCTTCCGCGAGGCCGAGGCCGCCAAGGCCGCCGCCGAGGGCAGGCCGGCCCCCGTAATCCGCCCCGATAGCTACGCCCACAGCGCAGGAGGCATTTTCCCCAACATCGTCGGCACCATCCTGCTCGTCGTGGGCTCGATGATCATCGCCCTTACCCTCGGCGTCTGCGCCGCCGTTTATCTTAGCGAATACGCGCGCGACACCGCCTTTGTTCGCCTGATCCGGCTCGCCATTCTTAATCTCGCCGGCGTGCCCTCGATCGTCTTCGGCCTCTTCGGTTTCGGCATGTTTGTGATTTTTTTCAATTGGAACGTCTCCCTGCTCGCCGGCTGGTTCACCCTCGCCTTCATGGTGCTGCCGGTGATCATCACCGCCTCGGAAGAGTCCCTGAAAGCCGTGCCCAAGGGATTCCGCGAGGGCTCGCTCGCTCTGGGCGCCACCAAGTGGCAGACCATCCGCAAAAACGTCCTTCCCTACGCCCTGCCCGGCATCCTCACCTCGTCGATCCTTGGCATCGCGCGCGTCGCGGGCGAGACCGCGCCCATCATGTTCACCGCGGCCTTCGTCATCAGCGACCGGCTGCCTTGGCAGGTGGAGAAGTTCTCCGACATGTTCTTCCAAGGCGTGATGGCCCTACCCTACCACATCTACGTCGTCTCCTCGAAGATACCCCAGAACGAATACACCGAGCGCATGCAATACGGCACCGCGTTCGTCTTCCTCTTCACCGTAGGCCTGATCGCGATCACTTCCATTCTGCTCCGCAACAAACTCCGCGGCCGCTACAAGTGGTGACCCGATCCGCCTTTTCGGCCGACTCCTTTTCCTCCTCCCGCCCACACTCTTTCCACCGCCAGCCACTCTCCATCGCGCCCATGGATTCCACCGCAACCGCCTCCGTCCCGCGCTCCCGCCCGCTAGCCACCCCGCACTCGGCCAACGCCGACACCAGCCGCGGCGCCACGCTCATCGACATCACGGATCTCGATTTCTACTATGGCGCCAAGCAGGCCCTTTTCGACATCAACATCCAGATCCCCGACAAGCGCGTCACCGCGTTCATCGGCCCCTCCGGCTGTGGCAAATCGACCCTCCTGCGCTGCCTCAACCGGATGAACGACCTCATCGACGGCACCTCGGTGAAACGAGGCACTATCCGAATCCGCGACGTCGACATCTACGGCCGCGACGTAGACCCCATCGAGCTCCGCAAGCGCGTCGGCATGGTCTTCCAAAAGTCCAACCCCTTCCCCAAGTCCATCTACGAAAACGTCATCTATGGGCTCCGCATCCAGGGCGAGAAGAGCAAGACCCGCCTAGACGAGGTCGTGGAAAAATCGCTGCGCGGCGCCGCCCTCTGGGACGAGGTCAAGGATCGCCTCCATGAGTCCGGTCTCGGGCTTTCCGGCGGTCAGCAACAGCGCCTTTGCATAGCCCGCACCATCGCCGTCGAGCCCGAGGTTATCCTCATGGACGAGCCGTGCTCCGCACTCGATCCCATCGCCACCGCCAAGGTCGAAGAGCTCATCCACGAGCTCAAAAAACAGTTCACCATCATCA
>JBDLWD010000004.1:0-5022 GCA_039804465.1 Verrucomicrobiota bacterium
GCAGGCGTATCCAAGTATAAGCTACAACAGCTCGCCGCCCAGGTCGGCGCGTCCATCTTCAAGGTCGAGGGCAAGAGCCTCAACAAAGAGGAGTTCGTCACCTGCGGCGGCGTGCGCCTGAAGGAGGTCGACTTCAAGACCATGGAGAGCCGCCTCGTCCCCGGCCTCCACTTCGCCGGCGAGGTGCTCGACATCGACGGAGTCACCGGCGGGTTCAACTTCCAGGCCGCCTGGACCACCGGTTGGCTCGCCGGCCGCGCCATGGCCGGCTCCGCCGGCTGAGGGCCGCGCGCTCGGACACGCTCGCCGCGGCCTGTTTTTCCACATCTGCTCCGCCTCGTGACCGCCGCCCTGCTCCGCCCCCTCCTGCTCGCCCTCGCCCTGACCCTGGCCGCCTGCACCCCGCGCGGCCCGGCCGACGGCGGCCCAGCGCCCGACCCCGCCACGCCCACCCCTCACTTCTCCGGCCAACCCGTCTTCTTCGCGGTCGAAAACGGCTACGTGCCCTTCAACTTCATCCGCACCGACACCCGCGAGGCCGTCGGCTGGGACTACGACATGGCCGCCGAGCTCGGCCGCCGCCTCGGCTTCAAGCCCGTCTTCCGCGAGATCGCCTGGGACTCCATGATCCAGGGCGTCGCCACCGGCCAGTTCGACATCGCTGGCAACGGTATCACCATCACCCCCGAGCGCGCCCGCGCGGTGGAGTTTTCCGCCGCCTACATGACCGTCGCCCAACGCCTGCTCGTGCGCCGCGACGAGACGCGCTTCGGTTCCCTAGAGTCCTTCGCCGCCGCGCACACCGCCCGCATCGGCGCGCAGAAGGGCAACACCAACTACCTCAAGGCCGAGAAACTCGTCGGCCCCGCCCGCGTCGCCGCCTTCGACGGCTTCGGCGAGCTCGTCCAGGCCCTGCTCAACGGCGACATCGACGCCGTCCTCGTCGACGACGTCGGCGGCCAGGGCTACGTCGGCGTGCACCGCGAGCGCCTGAAACTTCTCCCCGGAGGCGTCGAGGGCCAGGAGCTCGGCTTCATCTTTACGCCCCGCTCCGCCCTGCGCCCCGCCGTCGACCAGGCCCTCGCCGCCATGCGCGCCGACGGCACGCTGGAAAAGATCAACGCCCGCTGGTTCGCGCCCGATTTCGTCCCGCCCGGCGCGCCCGCGCCCTGATTCGCCGCCCGCCCATGATCGGCCCCGACGGCGCCCTCGTCCCCGAACGCCCCTCCGCCCTGGCCCGCGCGCCGTGGTGGCTGCTCGCGCTCGCCTTCGCCGGCGTGCTGCTCGGCTGGCGGCTGGCGACCGACGCGCTGTGGCGCGACATCGCCGGCCGCCTGCTCGACGGCCTCGGCGTCACCCTGCTCGTCACCGCCGTCGGCTTTCCCCTCGCCCTCGCGCTCGGCCTTTGCGCCGCGCTGGGCCTCGTCTCCGCGCGCCCTATCCCGCGCCAGCTCGCCACGCTCTACGTGCAGGTGGTGCGCGGCCTGCCCGTGCTGGTGCAGATTTTCCTCGTCGCCTTCGTCGTCACGCCGCTCGGCGTCGAGGCCCTGCGCGCCCTCGGCGGCGCGCTGGCCTTCTGGCCCGCCGCGTCGGAGACGCTCGCCGGCCTGCGCTCCTCCGACGTGCCGATGGGCGCGCGCGTCGTCGCCGCGCTGGTCTTCGCCTACGGCGCGTTCATCGCCGAGACGCTGCGCGGCGGTCTCACCTCGCTGCCCCGCGGCCAGGCCGAGGCCGCCCGCGCCCTTGGGCTCTCGCGGTTCCAGGCCCTGCGCCACGTGCTCTTGCCGCAGACGTTTCGCCGCGTGCTGCCCAACCTCGGCAACGATCTCATCTGTCTGCTCAAGGACTCCGCCCTCGTCTCCGTGCTCGGCGTGCGCGACATCACCCAGGAGGCGCGCCTCTACCAAAGCGCCACCTTCCGCTACGCGGAGAGCCTGGCCCTGCTCGCCTTCTTCTACCTCGCCCTGACGCTGCTCATCGCCCTCGCGGTGCGCGCGCTCGAAAACCGCTACCGCCGCCATGCCGCCTGACGCCGCCCCGCCCCCGGCGCCCGTCATCGAGGCGCGCTCCCTCCTCAAACGCTTCGGCGTGCTCGCAGCCCTCGACGGCGTCTCGCTCGCCGTCCACCCGGGCACGGTCACCGCCATCCTCGGCCCCAGCGGCTCGGGCAAATCCACCCTGCTGCGCTGCCTCAACTTCCTCGTCGCTCCCGATGCGGGCGAAATCCTGCGCGATGGCCGCGAGGTCGACCCCTCCGACGAACGCGCGCTCGACGCCCACCGCGCCCGCGTCGGCATGGTCTTCCAGCAGTTCAATCTATTCCCCCACCTGCGCGTCTGGGAAAACGTCGCCCTCGCCCCGCGCGTTGTGCGTCGACTGGCGCGGGAGACCGCGCGCGAGCTCGCCGCCCGCCACCTCGCCCGAGTAGGCTTGGCTGACAAGCTCGACGCCCATCCCGACGAACTCTCCGGGGGACAACAGCAGCGCGCCGCCATCGCCCGTGCCCTCGCCATGGAGCCCGCCGTGCTGCTCTTCGACGAGCCCACCAGCGCGCTCGACCGCGAACTCACCGGCGAGGTGCTCGCCGTCATTCGCCAACTCGCCGCCGATCGCGCCACCATGGTCGTGGTCACGCACGATGTCGCCTTCGCCCGCGCCGTGGCCCATGAGATCGTGTTCATGGACGCGGGAAAAATCGTCGAACAAGGCCCGCCCGCCCAGGTGATCGACGCGCCGCTCACCGGTCGAGCGCGGCGTTTTTTCCAGAGTTAACTCAAAGGCGCGTTTAGCCCCGCCCGGCGCGCAGCGCCGCGACGAGTTCCGCCGTGCCGTCCTTCATACTCACCCGCGGCGTGTAACCCAGATCGCGACGCGCGGCCTCGATCGAGAACCAGTGATCCTTCGCCAGCTCCGCCGCCACGAATCGCGTCATGGGCGGCTCGCCCTTGAGCGGCAGCACCCGCCAGAGCGCCTCGCACACCGCGCCGACCTTGAGCGCCGCGCCCAGCGACATGCACTTGGTGACGGGCGGCTCCCCCAGCGCGCGCAGGAGATCGTTCACCCAGTCCCACAGGTTCACCGGCTCGCCGTTGGTAATGAAGTAGGCCTTGCCCGTCGCCGGCCCCGGAACGCAGTCCGGCGCGCCGAGCGCGCGCTCGGCCAGCAACTGTGCGTCGGTGGCATTTTCCACGTGCACCATGTCGACCAGGTTTTTCCCCGAGCCCACTACGCGCAGGCGACCGGACCGGGCGCGCGCCAAGATGCGCGGCACCAGATGCGGATCACCCACGCCCCAGATCAGGTGCGGCCGCAGAGCGCACACGCGGAAGCTCGCATCGCTCGCCGCGAGGGTCTCCCGCTCCGCGATCGCCTTGGTCAGCGGATAAGGGCTCGGACAATCGATCGCCAGCGGCAGGCGCTCGTCCGCGTCCGCGAGATCGAGCCCGTTGTAAACCACGCTCGGCGTGCTCGTGTGGATGAAGCGGACAACTCCCGCGGCCCGCGCGGCCCGCACCAGCTCGCGCGTCGCCAGCACGTTGTCCCGATGAAAATCCTCGTGCCGCCCCCACACACCGACGCGCGCCGCCACGTGAAAAACCGTGGCCGCCCCACGCACCGCGTCGGCGCACACCGCCGGATCGTGCAAAGCGCCCGTCACGACGCGCACACCCCTCGCCTCCAGCTCGGGCCGCGCGCTGCGCGACACCACCGTGACCTTTCGTCCCTCCGCCAGCAAACGACGCAGCAAGTGCGAACCCAGAAACCCCGTGCCCCCGGTCACCAAGACCGCCCCCCCAGGGCTTTCGACCCCAAGCCAATTGTCAATCATTGATTGACAATTGGCTTGATCCGCCTCCGCTTTGTTTCCGCCGCGAGGAGGGGTGGGATTTGCGGGGGGGCTCATTTAAAAAACACCGGTTTGGCGCGTCGTAGTCCTCGGCAATACAGCATCGGCCTCAGCGCTTCGGGTCGGACTCGAAACCGACCGCACCCTCTTCGTTGACCCAGCGCGTGAGCGCGAGGCGGTGAATCTTGGCGTTGTGTCGCACGTCGACCGGCAGCCGCGCCTTGAAGAAAAACACCTTTATCGCCGACGTCACCGCGTGGCGCGTGGCCAGTTCCCTGAGCTCGCGCGCGAGCCGGCGGCAATCGTCCGACTCCGCCTGCTCGGGACGCATCGGCTCCACCACGATGGCGGGGCGCACGCGGCCGCCGACGTTGAAGGCCACGAGCGCGCAACGCCTCACCTCGGCGTGGGTTTCAAAGATGGGCTCCACCTGCGCCGGATAAAGCGGACCTCGCTCGGTGCGCACCGCCTCCACCTTGCGTCCGCAAAACCACAGCCTGCCCTCCTCGTCGAGGTAGCCGAGATCGCCCATGCGATGCCATGTCGCGCCTGTTGCGGCATCGGGGATCTTGGCGCCGGCGGTGGCCTCGGGCAGCCCGTCGTAGTCGAGCGTCACCGTCGGCCCGCGCACGATGATCTCGCCGATCTCGCCGACCGGCAGCGAGACGGTTTCGGAGAAATCCGCGATCGCGCCCTCGGCCGGCGCGATGATGCGCACCTCGTTTTCCGGCAGCACCCGGCCCACGCATGCACCCGCGCCGGCTAGGGTGCGTCGCACCGTGACCTCCAGGATCTCTTCGGCGGCGATGCTACTCACCGGCAGCGCCTCGGTCGCACCGTAGGGACTGTGCATACGGCCGTTGGGCATAAAGCGGCGCGAGGCGTCCCACAGCCAGGGCGGCACCGGCGCGCCCGCGCACAACACACGCCGCAGCCCGGGCAGGGTCACGCCGTGCTTGTGACAATGCCACGAAAGATTGCCCCACAGCGTGGGCGAGCCGAACGAGGTCGTGACACCCTCCTGCAGAATGGCCTGAACGAGTTTAGCAGGATCGGCCTGCGCGGGCCGCGAAGGATCAATCTCCGGCACCACCACGGTCATGCCCAGCGCCGGGGCAAACAGCGCGAACAAAGGCAGCAGGGGCAAATCCACCTCGCCGGGCTCGATGCCGTAG
>JBDLWD010000005.1:0-2796 GCA_039804465.1 Verrucomicrobiota bacterium
CGACTTCATTTCGGGCGCCTTCTCGTCGAGTTCGAAGCCGAGCTCCTTGGCTTTCATCGCGACGGAGCTGCGACCGGCCATGTCGGATACAAGCACGCGGGTGCGGTTGCCCACCAAGGCGGGATCGATGTGCTCGTAGGACGACTTTACCTTCTGCGCGGCATTGGCGTGCAGGCCGCCCTTGTGCGCGAAGGCGCTCAGGCCGACGTAGGGCGCCTTGGTGTCCGGTTTTAGGTTGGCGAGCTCGTCGAAGGTCAGGGAAAGCTCGCGCAGGCCGGCGAGGTTTTCCGCGCAGCGGGCTGTCTTGCCCATCTTAAGGAAGAGGCTGGGCAGGATGGTGAAGAGGTTGGCGTTGCCGGTGCGCTCGCCGTAGCCGTTGGCCGTGCCCTGAACGAGGGTCGCGCCGGCGGCGACGCCGGCGAGGGAGAGCGCGACGCCGAGGCCGGAGTCGTTGTGGGTGTGGACGCCGACCTTCTCGGGGCCGAACTCGGCCACGACCTTGGCGACGATGGCCTTGAAGTCATCGACGAGGGTGCCTCCGTTGGTGTCGCAAAGGGTAAGGTTGCTCGCCCCGCCGCGGATCGCGGCGCGGAGGGTCTGGAACGCGTAGTCGGGGTCGGCCTTGAAGCCGTCGAAAAAGTGCTCGGCGTCGTAAACCACCTCGCGGCCCTGGGAGGTGACGTAGCGGATCGAGTCCTCGATCATGGCGAGGTTTTCCTCGAGCGTGGTGCGGAGGATCTCGGTGACGTGAAGCGTCCAGGTTTTGCCCACCAGCGTGAGCACAGGGGTCTCGGCTTCGAGCAGGGTCTTCAGTTGCGCGTCGTCCTCGGCGCGGATGCCGGCGCGGCGGGTCGAGCCGAACGCGGCGAGCTTGGCGTGCCGGAACTTCAGTTTCTTCGCCTCCGCAAAAAACGTGATGTCGCGCGGATTGGAGCCGGGAAATCCGCCCTCGATGTAGTCGACCCCGAAGGCGTCGAGCTTCTGCGCGATGAGGAGTTTGTCCGTCACGGAAAAGCTGATGCCCTCACCCTGCGTGCCATCGCGGAGGGTGGTGTCGTAGATCTTAACGGCGTTGCTCATGGTGGTGAAAAGGAGAGGCGGACGGATCGCGGGAAAATCGAGAGTGAAGAGGAAGCGGACGGGTTAAAACGAAAAACCCCGGGCGTTTCGGCCCGGGGTCTTCGGAAAATCGGTGGCGTGTGCGTCGCGCATTTACGCCAACATTCCCGGCCCGGGCGGGCTGGTAATAATAATGACGGGAATAATCGCGGCGATTAGCAAGTGATAGGCCTAACTTTGGGCTGGAAGGGTTGTCGAGGTTGATTTGCCAGCCAGGATTTTGCACAACTAGGCAAGGTCGGCGGTGTGCTAAGACGGCGCGGGTAAATCCTGTTGGCTTAAAACTCAGCTTTGTAATCAACCCGTGTTCCGATGATTAAATCGCGCTGAGGCGGATTCCATTTTCCGCGAAAAGAGCCCCACCATCATGCACGCCCCCGGAGCCTCCCCTGATCCCTCATCCTCGAATAAAGTGCTCCGTGACGAGCGCGGCCGCAGCATCTGGAAGGTGGGCACGCTCACCTACACCGCCACCGGCCTCACCATCTTGTTCTGCTGGCTGCTCTGGGGCGACTTCGCCTGGAACATGAAGGAGCGCGCCGTCCAGCCGATGTCGCAGATGCTTTTCAAGCAGTTCAAGGCGAGCGATCTCGTGCTCGGTCTGATGGTCACGTCGCTGCCCGCCGCGCTGGGCATGCTGATCGGCCCTATCGTGAGCGTGCGCTCCGACAACCATCGCGGGCGCTGGGGCCGTCGCATTCCGTATCTGCTCATCCCCACCCCGATCGCCGCCGCCGCCATGGTGGGCATGGGCTACACACCCGAACTGGCCTCGGCCTTCGCCGCCGCGCTCGGAGACAAGGCGCCCGACATGATCACGTGCCGCCTGCTCGTCTTCAGCTGCCTTTGGGCGTTCTTCGAGATTTTCACCGTCATCGCCAACGCCGTTTTCGTAGGGCTGATCAACGACGTCGTGCCCCAGGCCGTCATCGGGCGTTTCTTCGCCCTTTTCCGCATCGTGAGCCTGGGCGCCGGCATCATTTTCAACTCCTTCCTGATGGGCCACGCGGAGGAAAACTACAAAACCATCTTCCTCTGCCTCGGCCTGCTCTACGGCATCGGCTTCACCCTCATGTGCCTGATGGTCAAGGAAGGCGACTACCCGCCGCCCCCGCCGCGGCAGGAGGGCGCATACACGGCACGCGTCTTTGAGCCGGTGAAAGCCTACTTCCGCGAGTGCGCGGCGCATCGCTTTTATCTCTGGGTGTTTCTCGCCGCCATGATCGGCAACGCGGCCTTTCTGCCCATAAACTCCTTCGACGTTCCCTACATTAAGAGCATTGGCATGAGCCTCGAACGGTTCGGAGAGCTGCGCTCGATCACCTACGCCATCTCGATCTGCCTCGCCTTCGTCATCGGCTGGTTGGCGGACAAGTTCCACCCCATCCGCGTCGGGTTGGCCGCCTTGGCCGCTTACGCCGCCATCTCCCTTTGGGCGGGCCTGTTCGCCCATGATGTCGCCAGCTTCTCCTTCGCCTACGTGGCGCACGGCGTGATCTCCGGAATTTTCTTCACTGGCACCGCCTCGCTTTTCCCCCGCCTCTTCCCTCGCGCCAAGTTCGCGCAGTTCTACTCCGCCGCCGGCATCATCCTCGCCATGGGTTTCATTTGCGTGCCGCCCGTGGTCGGTCGCGTGCTCGATGTCAACCACCACGCCTACCACTACACATTTGTCAT
>JBDLWD010000006.1:0-4889 GCA_039804465.1 Verrucomicrobiota bacterium
GGCTCCGAGACCGACCTCTATGCTGGCTACGGCTACAAGCTGAATGACCAGATCAAGCTCGACGCTGGCGCCACCCGCTACACCTACAATGGTGGCAGCCAGGGCGACACCACCGAGGCCTATGTCGGCGCTTCCGCCAACGTCCTCCTGAGCCCCTCGCTCTACTACTACCACGACTTCGATCTCGAAGTTAACACCCTCGAGGCTTCCGTCGGTTATAGCCTTCCCATCGAGGCCATCAACGCCTCCCTCGATCTCTCCGGCAAGCTCGGCAACGTTTCCGCCCCCGGCGAAGACTACACCTACGGTGTTGTCGGCGCCTCGGTGCCCTACAAGCTCAGCGAGACCGCCACCCTGACCGTCGGCGTTGACTACGTCATCAACGACTCCCAGACCATCGCCAACTTCGGCGGCGGCGACGATGACATCATCGTCGGCAAGGCTGGTCTCTCCATCGGCTTCTAATCTCGCTTAGCGAGTTTAGTTCCGGGAAAGTCCCAAAGTTCTACAAGACCCGTCCCCGCCCAGCGCGGGGGCGGGTTTTTCATTTTCACCCGAAATGAACGGTTGACAGCTCTCGCCGGGAGCTATGCCTTCCACCTCTTTTCTCATGAAAACGTTCCTCGCCAAGCAGGAGACCGTTCAGCCCAAGTGGTATCTCATCGATGCCGAGGGCGAGGTTCTCGGCCGTATCGCCGTCAAGGCCGCCAACATCATCCGCGGTCGTCACAAGGCTTCCTACACCCCGTCCGTCGACACGGGTGACTACGTCGTCGTCATCAACGCCGAGAAGGCGGTCGTCACCGGCAAGAAAGAGGAGCAGAACGAGTATATGTTCTTCTCCGGCTTCGTCGGCGGAGAGAGCTACCGCTCCCTCTCCCAGCAGCGCGAGCGCCATCCCGAGTTCATCATCGAGCACGCCGTGAAGGGCATGCTCCCGAAGAACCGCATCGCGGCCAAGATGCTCACCAAGCTCCGCGTGTTTGCCGGCTCCGCGCACACCCACGAGGCGCAGAACCCGGTCAAAGTCTCCGTTCGCTAAGCACCTTTCTACCCATGAGCGCTGAAACCACCGTTTTCCTCGGCACCGGCCGCCGCAAGACCTCCACCGCCCGCGTCCGCATCACCGAAGGCACCGGCAAGCTGGTCGCCAACGGCCGCGAGTTCGATGATTATTTCTCCCACGAGAACTTCTCCAAGGCCGCCCTCCGTCCCCTTCTCACCGTCGAGCTTCGCGACAAGATCGATGTGACCGCC
The DNA here is from genome assembly GCA_039804465.1 of Verrucomicrobiota bacterium. Classification (GTDB taxonomy): domain Bacteria; phylum Verrucomicrobiota; class Verrucomicrobiia; order Opitutales; family Opitutaceae; genus IMCC26134_A. The sequence goes on from JBDLWD010000006.1 coordinate 1,258, forward strand.
AACGTCGCCGGCGGCGGCGTCGCCGGCCAGGCCGGAGCGGTCGCCCACGGTATCGCCCGCGCCCTCCAGCGCATGAACCCCGAGCTCCGCGCCGCCCTCAAGAAGGCCGGACACCTCAAGCGCGACCCGCGCGAGAAGGAGCGTAAGAAGCCCGGCCAGCCCGGCGCCCGCAAGCGCTTCCAGTTCTCCAAGCGCTAATCAGCCGAGAGAAGAGCGTATCCAGTTTTCCAAGACCGCCCCGGATTCCGGGGCGGTTTTTTTCTTTTCAACCCAGGGGCGCAGAGACGCGGAGCCGTAAATCAAAAGCCGGCGCGGGCCAGGGGTGCTCGGAGGAAAAATTCCTCTGCTGCTGTTTCGCTCCGCGACTCCGCGTATTTGCGTTGAATTTCGCTTTCCCCGTCTACTTCGCGCGCTGGATCAGCTCCACCTCGTAGCCTTCGGGGGCGTCGATGAAAGCGATCACGGAACCGCTGCCGGTCCTGGTGGGGCCGTCGCTGAGCTTGTAGCCTTTGGCGGCGGCCTCGGCGGCGAATTTTTCCAGGTCCTCGACCTCGAAAGCGAGGTGGGTGAGATCGGGCTGCACTTTCACCGGCTCGGACGCGCCGGCGGGCATCTGGCAGAGCTCGATCTCTTCGACACTGTTGGGCGTGGCGAGAAACACGAGCTGGGCGCCGCGCGGCGAGGTGTGCTGGCGCGAGACATTCAGGCCGAGGCATTCGGTGTAGAATTTCACCGAGGCGGCGATGTCGTTGACGCGGTAGCGGGTGTGGAGGAGTCGGGTGACGGTGGGCATGCCCGTAAACCCTACCGCCGTGCGCAGGCTTGTCCAATCCGCCGCGTCCCGACGTGATGGGTGCCTTATGTCGGGACAACTTCCGGGCTATTGGACGCTGCTTGCGCTGGTGATGCCGGTCTTTGCCGTGATCGCGGCGGGCGCGGCCGCGCGGCGCGCGCGCTGGCTGAAGCCGGAGGCGGACGAGAGTCTGTTGAAGCTCGTAATCAACCTGCTCTACCCGTGCCTGATTTTCGACAACGTGCTGGGCAACGTCGCGCTGCGCACACCGGGCAATCTGCTGGCCGCGCCGCTGCTTGGCTTTGTCACCATGGCCGGCGGCATCCTGGTCGCGTATTTTGTGGCGCGGCGCGCGGGTTTCGAGGTCGGGGGCGGGCTGCGGACCTTTGCGTTCAGCGTCGGCATTTACAACTACGGCTACATGGCGATCCCGCTGGTCGAGCGGTTGTTCGGCCGCGACACGCTGGGCGTGCTCTTTGTCTTCAACGTCGGTTGCGAGGCCGCGATCTGGACGGTGGGCATCCTCATGCTCGCGGGCGTGTCGCTGCGCGAGGGCTGGCGGAAGGTGCTCAATCCGCCGGTCTACGCGCTCGTGCTGGCGCTGGTGTTGAACCTGAGTGGCGGCGACACCTGGCTGCCAGGCCTGCTAAGGCAGGCGATCAAGATGGCCGGGGCGAGCGCGGTGCCGCTCGGACTGCTGGTGATCGGCGCGACGCTGGTGGAGTATTTCGCCGCGCCGCGCACGCTGGTGCAGCCGAGGACGACCTCGCTTTCATGCGCGCTGCGGCTCGGGTTGATCCCCCTCGGCATGCTCGGGCTGGCGGTGGCGTTGCCGCTGCCGCCGGAGCTTAAAGGCGTGCTCGTGGTGCAGGCGGCCATGCCGGCGGGCATTTTGCCGATCGTGATCGCCAAGCACCATGGGGGGCGTCCGCTGGTGGCCGTGCAGGTGGTGTTGGGCACGACCGCGATCGGCCTTTTCACCGTGCCGCTTTGGTTGCGGCTCGGCATCGGCTGGACGCAGTGACCTGCCCGAGGATCCCGGCTCAGGCGGAGGCGCGGCGTTGCTCGGCGGCCCAGCCGTAGAGCTCGGCGTAGCGGCTTGCGCTGACGCTCCACGAGAAATCCCGGGCCATGCCGCGCAGGCGCAGGGCGCGCAGCTCGTCGGGGCGGTCGTAGTAGGTGGCGCAGGCCCAGCCGATGGTGTTGTAGAGCGCGGGCGCGGTGGCGTCGTTGAAGCGGAAGCCGGTGCCGGTCTCCTTGCCCTCGGCAAACTGTTCGACGGTGTCGATCAGGCCGCCGGTGGAGCGGACGATGGGCGCGGTGCCGTAGCGCATGGCATACATCTGGGTGAGGCCGCAGGGCTCGGCGCGGCTGGGCATGACGAAGAAATCCGATCCAGCCTGGATGAGGTGAGAAAGGGCGTTGTCGTAGCCGACGTGCATGCCGACGCGGCCGGGGAAAATCTCGGCGGCCCAGCGGAAGGTTTGCTCGAGTCCGGGGTCGCCGGCGCCGAGCAGGGCGAACTGCACGTGCATGCGCTGCAGAATGTGTGGCAGCGCCTCCGCGAGGAGATCGAGGCCCTTCTGGCTGGCGAAGCGGGAGACGACACCGAAGACGGCGATGTGCGGATCGCGCGCTAGGCCGAGGCGCTCCTGCAGGGCGGCCTTGGCGGCGGCCTTGCCCGGCTCGAGCGAGCGCTGGTCGTAGGGGCGCGGCAGGTGTTTATCCATCGCCGGATTCCACGCGGCGGCGTCGATGCCGTTGAGGATGCCGACGAGGTCGGCGGCGCGAAAACGCAGCACGTGGTCGAGGCCGAAGCCGCCGGCGGGGGTTTTTATCTCCTCGGCGTAGGTGGGGCTGACGGTGGTGAGCTTGGTGGCGTGGTAGAGACCCGCCTTCATCATGTTGACCGCGCCGACGCTTTCGAGGCTGTCGGGCCGGAACTCTGAGGGCGGCAGGTGGGCGAAGTCGACGACGCGGCGGTCGGAGTAGCCCTGGTGCTCGAGGTTGTGGATGGTGAAGACCGAGGCGGTCTTGCCCAGCGGGGTGCCGCGCAGGGTGGTGTTGAGCAGCACGGGCAGCAGGCCGGTCGTCCAGTCGTGGGCGTGGACGACGTCGGGGATCCAGCCGAGCTGGAGGCAGAGATTGAGCGCGCCGCGGCAGAGGAAGGCGAAGCGGAGGTCGTTGTCGGGGAAGTTGCCGCTTGTTGCAGCGTATACCTCTGGACGGGCAAAGAACTCCTCGTGCTCGAGGGCGTAGACGGGGACCTTGGAGCCGGGTAAAACCGTTTCCCAAGTGCGTGCCCAGCGGGCCTCGGGGCCGACGTCGACGCCGAGCGGATCGGGGCGGGCGTGCCACGATGAGTCCAGGCGCAGGCTGCCGTAGGCGGGAAACACGACGCGGACGTCGTGGCCGAGGGCGGCGAGGGCCTTGGGGAGAGAGCCGACCATATCGGCCAGGCCTCCCACTTTGATGAACGGTTCGACTTCGGGCGAAACGAAGAGGACTTTGAGCGGGACCACGGTCGGCGAGGAAAACGGCGGGCGGGGGAGTGCCGAGAAAAAAGACGCTGTGTTTGCACTTTCCCCGACGTGAGGGGCTGCTGAAACGGAAAAACCCGGCGCTCGGGGCGCCGGGTCGGGAAAAACGGAGCCGAATCGCGGAACCGCTCAGGCGGCGGCTTCGCGGAGCGAGGCGCCGTCGTGGCGTCGGGTCTTTAACAACTCGGCGCGGCGGATGAGGAGGCGGTCCAGCTTGTCGATCAGGAGATCGGCGGCCTTGTAGGCATCCTCGGCAGCTACGGCGGCCACGAGATCGGGACCGCCGATCTCGATGTGGC
>JBDLWD010000007.1:0-8832 GCA_039804465.1 Verrucomicrobiota bacterium
CTTGGCCCGTCAGGCCAAGTTCGATCCCAACCGCGGCATCAACACTCTTCTCGTGGAGAAAATCTCCCGTGCGAGCTCCGACCAGCGCGCAGGCCGCGCAGGACGCACCGCCCCCGGCCGCTGTGTGCGCCTCTGGACCGAACGCGAGCACGCCCAGCGCGCCGCGCAGGAGCTGCCCGAGGTGCGCCGGCTCGATCTCGCCGAGGTCGTGCTTACCCTCAAGGCCAGCGGCATCGACGACGTCGCGGCTTTTCCGTGGCTGGAAAAACCCGACCCCAAGGCGCTTAATCGCGCGGAGATGTTGCTCGCCGACCTGGGCGCCCTGGCCGCGCCCGCCTCGGGCAAGGGCCCGGCGCAAATCACCGAGACCGGTCGACGCATGCTGCGTTTTCCCGTGCACCCGCGTTACGCCCGCATGCTGCTCGAGGCTGACGCCCGAGGCTGCGTGCGCCCGGTCGCGCTCATGGCTGCGCTCACCCAAGGGAGGAATTTCCTCCAGCGCGGCCTGCCGCGCGCGGTGGACGACGCGCGCGATGAAACGCTCGGCGAGGAGGCCGAAAGCGATTTTTTCCTGCTCATGCGCGCCTGGCGTTTTGCGGACAAAGCCGGCTACGGTCTCGATGCCTGCCGCCGGCTCGGCATCCACGCCCAGGGTGCGCGCGCCGTGGGGCCGCTTTTCGAGTCCTTCCTCGAGATCGCGGAAAAAGAGGGGCTCGACGTCTCCGATAAGCCGGTGGACGGCGTCTCGGTCCGCAAATGCGTCCTTGCCGGCTTTTCCGACCAGCTCGCCCGCCGGCTTGATTCCGGCACTCTTCGGTGCGACCTCGTCCACGGCCGCCGCGGCTTCCTCGCCCGTGAGAGCGCCATCCAGCGCGCCCCGCTTCTCGTCGTGGCCGAGGTCAGCGAGATCGGCCGGGGTGACGGCGAGGTAAGCACGCTCCTCTCGCTCGCCACCGCGATCGAGGAGGAATGGCTGAGGGAGCTTTTTCCTGCCGATTATCGCGACGCGCGCGGCGTCGTCTACGATCCGGAAATGAAACGCGTCATCACCCGCCGCGAGCGGCGCTTTCGCGACCTCGTGCTCGAGGCCCGGGTGAGCGGCGACGAGGCGCCGCTGGGCGACGCCGCCGCCCTGCTCACGAAAGAGGTCGTCGAGGGGCGGATTAAAATCGAGGCGTGGGACGAGTCCGTCGAGCAGTGGATCCTGCGAGTCAACCGCATGGCCGAGTGGTTCCCCGAGCTGGAGGTCAATCCGCTCACCGAGGCCGACCGTGCCACACTGCTCGAGCAGATTTGCTACGGCGAGCTCGGCGCCCGCGCAGTCAAGGACAAGTCGAAGGAGGACATCATGCGTGTCCTGCGCGACTGGCTGACCGCCGAGCAGCTGGCTGTGCTCGACAATTATCTGCCCGAGCGCCTCGTCATGGCCAACGGTCGCAAGGCGAAGCTCGAGTATTCCAAGGACGGCCCGCCCGTCATGTCCGCGCGGATACAGGAGCTCTACGGCATCGAGGGGCGCTTCACCCTCGGCCGCGGCCGCGTGCCGGTGAAGATCGAGGTCCTGGCCCCGAACCACCGGCCCATCCAGGTGACCGACGATCTCACCAGCTTCTGGCGGGACATGTATCCCAAGGTGAAGGCCGAGCTCAGCCGCCGCTATCCGCGCCACGAATGGCGCTGAGCGTCCCACCGGGCGGCGGGGCGGCGAAGCGGTCCGGCGCCAGCCCGGCCGAGCGCGCCGCGTCGGCCAGGCGAGCGGGAGGTTCCTCGCGCGGCTCGTCCGTAAAGGGAAAAGCGCCCCAGTGCATGCCCATGGCCCGGCGCGCGCCGAGCAGGCGAAAAATCGCCACCGCCTCCTCGGGATCGCAGTGCTGCTCGCGCATGAACCAGCGCGGCGCGTAGGCGCCGATTGGCAGCAGCGCGAGATCGGGCGCGCCCAGCTCGCGACGCACGGCGGAGAACATCTCCGCGTCGAAGGCGGTGTCTCCGGAGAAGAACAGCGCGGCGTCGGGTGCGGCGAGGTGCCAGCCGCCCCAGAGCCGCTGGTTGCGCCGTCCCGAGAGCCGGTTGCCCCAGTGCCGGGCCGGCGTGGCGGTTAGACGAAATCCGGACGCTAGATCAATGTGCTCCCACCAGTCGAGCGCCGTATGGCGCGACGGACCGAACCCGGCGCGGCGCGCTACGTCCTCGTGGCCGAGCGGGGTGAAAAGCCGCGCCCGAGGATGCTCCCGGGCAATGCGTCGCAGCGTGGGTAGATCGCAGTGGTCGTAGTGGTCGTGGCTTAGCCAGACCGCGTCGATCCGCGGCAAAGAGTCGAAATCGAGCGCCGGCGGCTGCACGCGGCGCGGCCCGAGCAGGCCGAAGGGACCGACGCGCGCGGACCACACCGGATCGATCAGCCAGCTCCGCTCCGGCGCACGAATCAGAAACGAGGCGTGCCCGATCCAGGTGGCGGCGAGGCCAGCCGCCGGCGCTGCCGGCGCGGCGATGCTGGCGACGGGCGCATGGCGCGGCCATCGCTCGGCGCGCGCGGCGATTTTCCACCGGAGCACGTCGAGCCAGGTGCGGTCCTCGTGCCGGCCCGGGTTGCGAAAACCGCCCGCCGTTTTCACGGGGCGGGGCAGGGGGGCGACGGGCGCTTTGGATGCTTCGGCGGACATGGCGGGCGAGTGTCCGCAGCCCAAGCCGTCCCGCGCGAAAAAGCACGCATATGAACAAAAATTCATGTCCGGTTCATTTTGGCTTCATGTCCGTGGTCTAGGATAGGCGCATGAAAGCACCTCTCGCCTTGCTGATCACCACGCTTGCCGTCCTCGGCCAGGTTCGCGCCGCCGAGGCGCCGCTCCAGCTCGACGCCGCCCGCTCGCGGGTCGACATCGAGGTTAAGGCCACGGTCGATTCCTTCGTGGGCCGCCTCGAACGCTACGAGGCCCATGTCCTGGTCGACCCCGAAGTGGGTTCGGTGCGTCAGGCCCGGTTCGCGTTTCACTTCTCCGACGTCCGGACCGGCAAGGAGGATCGCGACGAGCAGATGCACGCCTGGCAGGACACGCCCCGCCATCCCGACGGCATCTTCGTGCTGCGCCACCTCTCTCGCGACGCGGAGGGCCGCACCCTGGCGACCGGCACGATGACTCTGCATGATAGGGCGAGAGAAATCACCTTCCCGGTTTCCGTGACCCGCGACGGCTCGCTCTATGCCATAGACGGAGACGCCACGCTCGACACCCGTGATTTCGGTCTGCCGGTGATCAAAAAATTCCTGTTCCTCAAGGTCGATCCCGAGGTCCACGTGCGTTTCCACATTCAAGGGCGTCTCGTCGAGCCCGCGTCCGCGGCTCATGCCAACGCGAGCCAAAGCTGAAGAATATAAACTGCCCGGTCGCCGACACCCGAACCACATTCCCACCACCATGGTAGCCCTGCACAAAGAAACCGATCCACTCGTCGCCGCCCTGCGGGAATTCGCGCCGGTGACTCCCCGCATGGAGCGACACCTCGAAGCGGCGATCACCCAGGCGACGGGCGAGACTGGCAAGCTCATCCGCGCCCGGCTGGCCCACGAGGCCGCGCGTCGCCATGGGCTGGAAGAGCCGGAGGCCCTGCAACTGGCCTGCGCGATCGAGTATTTCCACACCGCCTCTCTTCTGCTCGACGACCTGCCGTGCATGGACGACGCAGCCGTGCGTCGCGGGCTGCCCTGCGTGCATCGCGTGCACGGCGAGGCCACCGCCATCCTCGCCGCCCTCGCCTTGATAAACCGCGCCTACGCCCTCGTCGGCTTCGCCTTCGCGGAGCAGCCCGCGGCGGTGCGCCTTCAGGCCGTCGCCTGTGTGGACGGCTGCCTCGGCCCGGCCGGTCTGGTCGGCGGCCAGGCGGCGGATCTTCGCTACGGCGAGACGCCGGGCGATGCTCGCGCGGTGGTTCGCATCGCCGCGGCCAAGACCGGCGCGCTATTCTGGCTGGCGGTGTTTCTGCCCGCCCTGCCGGCCGTCGCCGACGCGAGCGAGCGCCGCGACCTGAAGCGGCTCTGCGTGTATTGGGGCCTGGCCTTCCAAGCTATGGACGACCTGGGTGACGTGCTGCATCGGGGCGACTCCGCCGGCAAGTCCTCCGGGCGCGACAGCGCCCTGGCGCGGCCCAACCTCGCCCTTGTTCTTGGCCTGCACGGCGCCCGCGCCCGCATCTCCCGACTCGCCGTCCTGGCGGGGGCCGCGGCAGATCGTCTGGCCGCACGCGGCCCGCGCTGGGATTACCTCGCCCGCTTCCACGCCGAGTGCTTCGCGCCGGCCTGGCGCGTTGCCTACGCCGCCACTGAGAGCCTCGCCGCCTGAGTGACCCGCGCCCATGACCCGGTTCCGTTATCTCTCGCTTGCGTTCACAAATCTGCGCCGCCACCGCTTGCGCGCGCTTATCGGCGTGGCCGGCATTGCCTTCGGGGTTGCGGCAATGCTCGCCATTCTGGCCGTCGTGCACGGGGCCATAGGCATGTTCGAGCGCATTCTTAACACGGACAGCGACTACCTCGTCTTCGAGCGCAAGGTGTCGGACCTGTTCTTTAGCTCCGTGACTCCGGCCCAACTCGCCTCGGTGCGGGCCCGTCCGGAGGTGGCCGAGGCGCATCCGATGCTTTTTGGCATCGTATCGGCCGAGGACCGCCCGGTTGTGACCTGCTTCGGCATCGAGGCGGCCGATCCGCGCCTGCACCGCGCCCACTGGCTCTCCGGCTCGCCCGAGCGTTTCGGTCAAAAGGCCGGGGAGATATTCCTCGGCTCGCGCGCGGCCGAGTTCCTGGAGGCCCGCGCCGGCGACACCATCGAGATCGGCCGCGGCGAGTTCATGGTGGGCGGTGTGTTTCGCACCGAGAATGGTTTCGAGGACGGCGGCGTTTTCATGCCGCTGAACGAGGCGCAGGAGTTTTTCCATCGCGAGGACACCGCATCTATCGTCGCGGTGAAGTTGCTCGACGCCGCGAGCGGCGGGGAGTTCAAGGCCGCCCTCGAGGCGGCGGAGCCCGGCGTGATGGCGCTGGAGAACCGGGAGTTCAGCCGCAGCTACAACAGTTTCAAAATCCTGCACGTCACCGCCTGGGCGGTGGGCCTGTGCGCTTTCGTGCTCGGAGGACTCGGCGTGGCAAACACCATGCTGCTTTCGGTCTTCGGCCGTATCCGCGAGCTGGCCGTCCTGCGCGTGTGCGGCTTCAGCGCGGGCCAGGTGGCAGCTCTGGTGCTGGCGGAATCGCTGGTGCTCGCGACCGCGGGCCTGGCTCTGGGAGCCTTGCTCGGAGGGACGGTTCTCGCGGTGCTGGCCCGGCTGCCCGATTTACAGGGCTACATGGCGGCGCGCCTGACCGCTCCGGTTGCGGCTGGCGTTGTGGCAACGGCCTTTGTCACCGCGCTGGCCGGAGCGCTTTACCCGGCGTGGCACGCGTCGCGCATCCAACCGGCGGAGGCCTTGCGCTATGAATAATCCCCTCAGTCCGGCCGACGGTCGCGGCGCTCCGCTCGCCGTGGCCCGCGAGGTCTGGAAAAGCTATGATCGCGGTCGCGTGGAGGTGCTTCGCGGCGCTTCCCTCGCCGTGCGCGCCGGCGAGCTGGTCGCCCTGTGGGGCTCCTCGGGATCGGGCAAGAGCACGCTCCTTCATCTGCTGGGCGGTCTCGACACTCCCGATCGCGGCGAACTGCAGGTCTGCGGCCTCGATCCCCGCGATGAACGCGCGCGGCTGGAGCTGAGGCGACGCCACCTCGGTTTCGTCTTCCAACTGCACAACCTCGTGCCCGACCTCACGGTCGAGGAGAATATCCGCCTGCCTGCGCTCGCGCTCGGGGCCGGTGTCGACGAGATGGCGGCTCGCGTGCGCGTGCTTGCGGATCGGGTTGGCTTGGCCGACCGCCTTCGTCATCGCGCCCAGGATCTCTCCGGCGGCGAGCGTCAGCGCGTGGCGATCTGCCGTGCGCTGATGAACTCGCCGCGGCTGATACTAGCCGACGAGCCCACCGGTTCGCTCGACGAGAGCACCGGCGAGAAGGTCTTCGCGCTTTTGCGCGAACTGGCCCGGGCGGAACGTGCTGCGGTCCTGCTCTGCACCCACGAGCGCCGGTTCGCGGAGGCATGCGACCGTCTCCTTAGGGTGCGCGCGGGTCGGGTGGAGGAAGTGTGAACCCCGGGGATTTCCAATCCGTCCTCGCGCGCGTCGCTCGTCGCCACGCGCTCGGCTGGCTGGTGGCCGCCAACACCATCGGCTGCCTGCTCGCCGCCGTGCTTGTATGGCCCGGACTGGGGGGCGGCTCCGCCGTGCTTTCCTACGGGCGCTTGATGCCCGTCCACCTCAACGGCCAGCTCTACGGCTGGTGCGCGCTGCCGCTCGTGGCCGCGCTGCTGGCCTCATGCCTGGAGCCGCGGCACCCGGCGGCGGCCATCCACGCCCGGGTGGTCCTCTTCGCGTGGAGCGCGGCTCTCGCGCTCGGCGCGGCGGCGTGGCTGGGCGGCGTCACGAGCGGAAAACTCTTTCTCGACTGGGCGGGCTGGGCCCGCCCTTTGCTCGGCGCGGCGATGGCCGCACTTTGGGCCGTGCTCGCCGCCCATCTCTGGTGGGGGCGCGACCGAGCGCGGACGCTCCGCTGGCGCGCGTCGGCCGGCCTGCTCGCGGGCCTGACCGCGGTGCCCTCGCTGCTCTACTGGTCGGCCGGGCGCGAGGTGTATCCTGCGGTAAATCCCCATAGCGGCGGGGCCACCGGCGCGTCGCTGCTCGGGTCCACGCTCGGCATCGTGGCCGTCTTCGGCCTGCTGCCCGTCCTGCTCGGCGTCGCGCGCAGGCCCGGACGCGGCGTGGCGTGGTTTTGGTGGGCGCTCGCCGCCTCGTTCGCGGCCTTCGGTCTGATCGACCACGGCCACGCCTCCCACCACGCATCGGGTCAGATCGTCGGCCTTGGGCTGCTTCTCGTCTGGATACCGTTGCTGTGGGCCTACGGAGCGGCGTGGAGCTGGAGCCCGGGCGCGAGGCGCTGGGCCCTGGCCGCGGGGGCTTGGTGGGCGGTGCTGGTGGCGAGCGGCTGGGCGACATTTCTGCCCGGACTTTCGGAGGCGTGGAAATTCACTCACGTCCTCGTGGCCCACGCGCATCTGGCGATGGCGGGGCTGGTGACGGCGGTTAATTTCGCCGTGCTGCACGAGCTCGACCCCGCGCGGCCCGTCGGCGGACGCCGGCTTTTCTGGACCTGGCAGCTCGCGACCCTCGCGCACGTCGCGCTGATGTTTTTCCTAGGAGCGCGCGAGGATGCGGCTGCGGCGGAACTGTTCTACGGCGCGGACTGGACGCGGTGGATTTTCGCCGGCCGCTTGCTCGCCGGGCTGGTCATGCTTGGCGCCGCCGCGGCGGCGTGGGCGGGCGAATTTCGCCGGGAGCGGACACTTTCATGAATACGATCGACACGATGAAACTGGCGCGAGGTCTGGCCCTGTGCGCGGGAGCGATGGACGCGGCCACGGGCGTAGGGCTGGTGGCGAAGCCCGGCTGGACGCTCGCGGCCATGGGCGTCGCCACGCCCGGCGCGGAGGCGCTGGTGTTTCTGCGCTGGGTGGGGGCCTTCGTCGGCGCGGTGGGCGTGAGCTACCTCGTGGCGCTGGCCCGCGGCGGCGCGCCGCGGTTGCGGGCCTTGTTCGAGTTCACGATTTTGTTTCGCGTCGCGGCGGGCGGCTACTGCGCGGTCGCGGTGCTGGCCGGCACGCTCGAGGCACGCTGGATCATCGTGGCCCTGACCGACTGCGCCCTCGCGGTGGCGCAACTGTGGCTGCTGGGCCGGAGGGACTGGAGCCATGCCTGAGCGTGCCACAGGCGGGCTGGCCCGGGCGGCGGCGCTGATCGCGGCGACCTACGTCTATTTTTTGATTTTCGCCGAGTTCGCCTTTTTGGAGCTGGCCCGCCCGGTGGTCGGCGACGGTCCCCGCCTGCGCCTCGTCATGGGCGCGCTTGGGGTCGGGGGCGCGGCGGGCAGCGTGCTCGCGGCGCGTTTTTTCAAGCGGACGGAGTGGGGCCCGCGCCTCGCCGGATGGCTACTGGGATGCGCGCTCGCGGCTCTTGCCGCGCTGCTTTCGCCTACGCTGGGCGCGGTCGCACTTGCGGCGGCCGGCGCCGCAGTGGGCCTCGCGCTGGGCGGCGCCACGGTCACTCTTGCGACCGGTCTCGCGGCGGTGGTCCCGCGCGGGCGGCTCGGTCTAGCGGCAGGGCTCGGCACGGGCATGGCCTACGCTCTTTGCAACCTGCCCTGGGTTTTCGCCGCCACCCCCGCCATGCAGACCTGGCTGGCCGTGGGAGCGGCTTTGCTCGGCGCGGCGCTCGCGGTCTGCTTGCCGACCGCCCTCGCGCCCAGCACGATCACCGCGCGCGGCGGCCTCGGCTGGACGGCGGTGTTTCTCGCGCTCGTTTGGATGGATTCGGCCGCATTCTACATCATTCAGCACACCGACGCGCTGAAGGCCGCCACCTGGGCCGGAGCATGGACGCTCGGTGGCAATGCGGCGACGCACTTTGTCGCGGCCGTGCTTGCTGGTCACGCTCTCGACCGGGGCCGGTCCGGCGCGGTCGCGGCGATGGCAGCGGGGCTTCTCGCCGTAGCCTGCCTGTGGATCGAGCACCCCCGCGCCGAACTGGCCTACGTCGCCGGCGTGTCGCTTTACTCGGCGGCGCTCGTCTATTTGCCGGCGCGCGTCGGGCGGCCCGGCTTCGCCGCGGCGTTGTTTGCAATCGCGGGGTGGGGCGGCTCGGCCCTGGGCATAGGCATGGCGCAGGACCTTCGCGGCGTGCCGGCCTGGTTCGCGTTTGCCGCCCCGGTC
>JBDLWD010000008.1:0-3368 GCA_039804465.1 Verrucomicrobiota bacterium
CTCAAGATAAGCGTCGCGCGCCACGAATTCGACGCGGCCAAAGAAGCCCTTCGCCGGCTGGTAGCGAAGCCCGAGCGTGAAGCCGTAGTCGGGCGTGTTGGGCAGCTCGCCGCCCTGCTCCAAGGCACCGCTGGAGTAGCGGAAAGTCTCAAAGGACGAGCGCATGGTAGCCGCGTTGGCAAAAACGTGGAGATGGTCGACCAACGCGTAGTCCAGCTCGGCCTCCAGCCCGTAGACGGAAGCCTCGCCGCCGTTGTCGGTAAAGTAGCGCTAGCTGTTGCCCGCACCCCCCGCGTTACGGAACTGGGTGTTTTGCCGGTCGGTGTAAAACAGCGCGAGACCGCCATTGAGTCGCGAGTCGAGCAGGCGGCCGCGCAGGCCCAGTTCGTAGTTCCAAAGCGTCTCGGTCTCGAAGCTGAGCGGGTCGGTCCCGACCACGATCTTGCGGTCAAGATTCACGCCGCCGCCGCGGTATCCGCGCGCCACCGATGCATAGGCCAGTCGACCGGGCGCGAGATCATGCTCGAAGGCGAGTTTCCCGCCGGCGAGCACGTCGTTGTAATCGGGCGAGAACGACAGGGGACCGCCGCCAGTCGTGACGCTGGTGATGGAGCCGTCTTGGCTCACGCCTTCTCCGCGCAGCCCGAGCACGAGGCGGTTGCGTTCGTCGAAGTCGTGCCCGATCTGGCCGAAGAACGCGAGGTTGTCGGAACGATAGTTGGCGTTCATCCGCGTTTGCTCGGCGTAGCCGGCCTCGGCGTAGTCCGAGATGTAGCGCGTGCTCTCGTCGGTGCGTGAAGCGAAGGCGCCAAGGGTCCAGCGATGAACAAAACCGATCCCTCCCTGCTCGGGAACGGAATCGAGGCGCAGCTCCTCGCTGAACGCGGTGCGGTCGCGGACGATGTCCTCGAAGCCGCTGTAGCCGTCGGTCGCGTTGACCGGCGGCACATCGCGCCACGCGGTCCAGTCGGCATCGTAGCTGTAAGCGGAATCGGTGCCGCTGACGCTGGTCACGGTGGTGAGCGTCGCGGATTCGATGCCGGAGTAGACGCCGCGCAGACCGCCGGCCACGGACTTCTGAAGATCGCGGCCGGGCTGATCGCTGAACGTGTGCTCACCGTTGTTGTCCAAGGCGAACTCGTCATAGCCGTTGTCGAGGTTGGCGTAAAACAAGGTGGCGTCCCAGCACCAGAGCCGGTTCGGGTTCCAAGTGAGCTTGAGGCGGACAAAGTCCTCATCGCGCGCATTGGTGTCGCGATGCAGCGTCTCGTTGCGCCGGAAGCCGTCGCTCTGGCTGTGCTGCGCGGCCACGCGGAACATCAATTTCTCGGGAGTGCCGGGCGTAAGCGATCCGCCCGCGGCCGCGCCGACTTCTCGGAGGTTATCGGACCCGACCGTGCCCTCCACGAAGCCGGTGGTGTAGGGCGTGGGGGAGTTGGTGACGATTTGCACAAGGCCGCCGGCGGCGTTGGCTCCACAGGCTCCGGCCTGCGGGCCGCGCAGCACCTCGATCTGGCGCACGTCGAAGGAACTGCCGACGCCGCCCAGACCCGTGAAATCCAGATCGTCGATCTTGAAGGCGACGGAAGAGTCGGGTGTCTCGCCTTCGAACTGCGAGTTCTCGCCGATGCCTCGGATTTGGAAATAACGGGGGCGGGAACTGCCGCCGGTGTAGGTGAGATTAGGAACCTGTCCGGCAAGGTCGCCGAAGTGGCGCACACCGGAGGACTGGAGCGCGGCGCCTTCGTAGACGCTCACGCTGGCGGGGATTTTTTCGAGCGGGGTTTTCCAGAGGTCGGCGGTGACGCGCACCGGTTCGAGTTGAACGACCTTTTCGGCCTCGGCGGCCGGCGGGGCGGCGTTTTGGGGCGCCGGCGCCTCGGGGGCGACGTCGGGCGCGGTTAGGGCGGCTCGGGCGCCATTCGTGAGAATCGCGCCGAGGAGAAGGATCTGTGTCGGGAGTCGCATGGTGTGACTTTGGGCCCGACCCAAATCGGACTCCCGGGTGAGAAAGAGGACGACGCCCGCGCGGTGATCGCACGGTGGTAACGCCGCCCTGCTGTTTCCTTCGCCGGTATAATCCGTTTCAGGTTCGAAGGGTCGAGCGGACGGTCGCACCGCAATCTCAGTCCGCCGCGGCGGACACCCCTACAGGCAAGCCGCGAAGAAGATCGGACCGGCTTCGCGCGCAAGCGAAACTTTGAAGAAGCGGCCGTTTCAGCCCTGTAAATCCTGTGTAACCGGCAAACGCTCAGCTGCTTCCTGCAACGCCGGAGTCGAGGTTAGGGGATAGCGGAAGGTCCTTCCCTCGTAGTTGCGGAAAACGATCTCGTCGTCCGTGACGCGCTCCACGTAGTCGGGGTTCATCGGCACCTTCCCGCCGCCGCCCGGAGCGTCGATCACGTATTGGGGGATCGAATACCCGGTGGTATGGCCGCGAAGCGAGCGGATGATCTCCATGCCCTTGCGGACATCGACCTTGAAGTGGGACCCGCCAGTGATGAGGTCCATCTGGTAGAGGTAGTAGGGCCGCACGCGCATCCGCAGCAAGCGGTGCACAAGGGCTTTCATGACCTCGGCATCGTCGTTCACGCCGCGCAGAAGCACGGACTGGTTGCCCAGCGGCACGCCGGCGAAGCTCAGGCGCTCGCAGGCCGCCTTCAGCTCGGCGGTCGCCTCACGGGGATGGTTGACGTGGATGCTCATCCAGATCGGGCCGTGCTTTTTGAAAATGTCGCAAAGCTCGGGCGTGATGCGCTGGGGCAGGAAAACCGGGATGCGCGAGCCGATGCGGATGAACTCAACGTGCGGAATGGCGCGCAGGCGGCCGAGCAGATGGTCTAGCTTGCGGTCGCTGAGCAGGAGCGGATCGCCGCCGGAGAGAAGCACGTCGCGCACCTCGGGGTGCGACTCGATGTAGCGCAGGCCCTGTTCGTATTCCGGGTGGAAGTTGTAATCCTGAGCGTTGGAAACGAGACGGCTGCGCGTGCAATAGCGGCAGTAGGCGGCGCAGCGGTCGGTGACGAGAAACAGCACGCGGTCCGGATAGCGGTGCACGAGACCGGGCACGGGCGAGTGTTCGTCCTCACCGAGCGAGTCGAGCATCTCCTCGGCATGAAGCTGCGCCTCGCCGCTACGCGGAATGACCTGCAGGCGAATCGGGCAGTTCGGATCGTCGCGGTCGATGAGGTTGAAAAAATAGGGCGTGATCGCGAGGGCGAGCTTCTGGCTGGCGAAGAGCACGCCGGCTCGCTCGTCTGGCGTGAGCGTCATGTAGCGCTCGAGTTGCTCGAGCGAAGTGATACGGTTTTTGAGCTGCCAGGCCCAGTCCTGCCAGTCGCTCGCGGGCACGTGTTGCCAGAGGCCTT
>JBDLWD010000009.1:0-7121 GCA_039804465.1 Verrucomicrobiota bacterium
CGAGGTAGTTGCTGTAGCGGTCGCGCACGAGACGGGCGACGGTGCGCTCGGTGAGCGCGCGATCCTCGGGCGAGAGCCAGCCGTGCAGATAGTCGTAATCGAGAAGGGTCCAGAGCTCGGAAGGCGGTTCGGGGTCCTGCGAAGCGATGAGCGAGCGCTCGGCGGACCAGATGTTCTGGCGGTCGGGCTGGGCGTCGAGGCGGTCGAGCTTGGGCTGAAGGGAGCGGACGCGCTCCATGAACTGGGCGGCGAGCGCTCGACCCAACGAGTCATCCTGGGCGACGAGCGCGGAGAAGGCCGTCCTGGATTCGCGGATACGCTGCCAGAGTCCGCGGAATTCGGGCGGAGCCGAGTCGCCCTGGGCGACGCGGGCGCGGATGGCGGCGACATCCTCTGGCGTGACGAGCACACGAGGATGCACGCCGGGCGCGGGCGCGGGGTTGAGTTTTTCAACGGCGAAACCGGGCGCGTCGTAGCGGACGGGGCGGGGAAGCGGAAGCGGGGCTGGGTGGAATTTTCCGGAAAGGAGGTCCTCGAGCGTTGGGTGGGCGCGGGGCTGCCATGCAGGCTCCCGATAATAATCCCGGGGGTAATTCGCGGCGGCGGGCAGTGAAACAACGAGGAGCAGGGCGGCGAGAAGAGCTCGGACGAACGGTCTCATGGGGAAAAGTATCGGAATTTTTTGTGGGCCGTCAGTGGCGGGAACGGGCGATGGGGACGAACAACTTGGACCGGCCAGGCCGGGTTTGAGGCTAACGGGACGCGCCATCAGCGCCCAGAAGAAGAGGCTCCGGTGCATGACACGAAACCGCGGGGAACACAGGAGCGAGCGCGCGCAATGATCCGGCCGAGGGCTTTTTCTTCTTCGCTTGGCGGCGCGCCCTTGAGCAGGGCGCGACCCAAAAGGCCGGGCCGCGGAAGTCGCCCCGTAGATCATCAGCGCGGGTAGGCATTCACGTCCTGCTGCGAGTCGAAGGCCTTGCGCTTGGTGTCGCCGCCGCGCAGCAGCTCGAGATCGCGGGACGGCACGACGGGGCGGAACTCGTCGACCTGAAGGCCGTAGCGCGAAAGATCAAAAGGCGCTCGCCCGGCGAAGGCGGGCGAAGCGGGATCGCGCAAGGCGAAGTCCAGGACAGCGGCGTCCGCGAAGACGTCCGCAGAAGGCAGCTCGACGTTGTTCTCGATGCGGAAGCCGCCGAGCGTCTCCGCCTTGCCGCTGCGGCGCGCGAAGGTCGGGCAGGCGACGGCGATGTTTTCGCTGAGGAGATTGTTGCGGGGCACATCGGGCCGCTGGTCGAGGATGCCGAACAGCGCGGGATACTTTTCCCGCCAGGGAGACTGCTGGTAAGGCACCGAGTCGAGATCGCCGCGGAGGCGCTTGTCGTCGGCGACGTATTTGCGGGCGATGCCGCGATCGTCGACGTGGATGGCGCGGTGGGCCTGGACGATAAGGTTTCTGCGCAGCACGTGGTCGTGGCCACCGCCGATGAAGAGGCCGGACTCGACGCGGTAGATGAGGTTGTCCTCGGCGAGCAGGCCGGACTGGCCGTCATCCATATAGATGGCGTTGGCGTTCTCGGAGTGGTGGATGAAGTTGTGGCGAACGACGTTTCCGCGCGCGGTCCAGCCGCCGGTGGTGTAGAAGCCGCCGAGGTCACCGCCGTCGAGGCCGAGCCGATACAGCTCGTTGTATTCGAGGATATTGTCGTTCCCCGCGAAGTGGACCCCAGAGTAGGTGACATCATGGATGCGATTGTGGGCGATGCGGGCGCCGACGAGCTGCTGGGTGCGCACATCGAGGCCGGCGACGAGGGCCGGGACCGGAGCGAGCAGGGCCGCGCGCCATATGTGGTTGTTAAGAATATGGTGGTTGCTTGGGGTGAGAGTGGCGCGGTCGCCCCCGAGCACGTCGATGGCTGCGAGGCCTATCTCGGTGAGGTCGCAGCTCTGGACGAGGTGGTCGAAGCCGCCGCGAATGACGACGCCGCGGCGCAGCACGTCCTCTATACGGCAGCCTTGCAGGCGCACGGCGCGGCCGTCGGCGATGGAGACGCCCTCGCCCATCTGCTCCACGAAGGAGACGTCGCGGAAAGTGACGTGCTCGGCGCCGGCGAACGAGACCATGGGGGCGGCGTTGTCGGCGAAGCGGAGAGCACCGGGGCGGGCCGGGCCTGGCAGCCAGATGTAGAGACGGGAGCGGTTAAAATCGACGCACCACTCGCCCGGCTCGTCGATCTCCTCGAGAAGGTTGAGGGCGAACCAAGGCTCCTTGCCATCGCCGACGCGGCTGCCGTTCACCAGCCGGGAGTATTTAGAGCCTATTCCCTGAGAGGTGGAGACGGCGAAAGTGACGGTCCTGGACTGGGAATCGATCGACTTCACCCGGAGGGTTTCGGCCACCCAAGGCACACGCCAGAAACCTCGGAGCCAAACGCCGTTGTCGGCGAGCGCCGCCTGCCAACGGGCGGGCCGGTCCTCGCCGTATTCGAATACGCCGCCTTCGGTGGTGCCCGCACGCATGCTGCCGCCGGAGACGACCCGCTTCATGGTGGTGTAGCCGTATTCGCCGTTGGGCCACCGGGAAAGCGGCAGCCGTTTGCCTTCGAAAAAGACGGCAAACAGGTCGGCGGTGTCGCGCGCATAGTCAGGCAGGCGTTTGGCGTGACGCAGATCAAGACCGGCAAGATCCAGTTGCATGACGCGTCCTTTCGCCTCCGGCGCCAGACGCGCGAGCAGGGCCGGATCGGAAAGCGGCTTCAACAAACCGGGATCGATGGGACGCGATCCCACTAGACGCGCCACGGCCTTGTCCTCGCCACGCCAGACGACGGGGGCTTGGGGCGTGCCAGAGTCGGCCGGACCGAGTTGGAGCGTCTCGAGCACCGGATAATCTCCAGGGGCCAGGCTGACCGTGACCGGCGAGCCAGGGGTTTTATCCCGCGCGGCGCGGACCAACTCGGCTGCGCGTTCAAGCGTGGCGACCGGGGCTCGCGCGGTCCCCGCGGCTTCGTCCCGGCCGTCTGGGGAGACATGGACGACGCTCCCGGCGGCGAAGCAGAACGGAAGGACTAGCGTGGCGACAAAGGAGGCTAAAACAATACGAGGGATCATGGAGGAACGGAAGGAAGGCGCGGAAGATACGCGCGAATTTACTAGCTGGGGGGAGGCGGGCACGGTCACCCTTACTTGCATTTTTTTCCAGAAATTTGTATTGTTTGCCACATTTTGCATTTCCAGAGGGATCTGCTCGATGGAACGCGCTTACCAAGCCGTCCCGACAGCACGGCCAGCGTGCGGCTTAGCCGGCGCGACGGCCGCGACACGGTCACCCACTTTTCTCACCCATGCCTGAAATTCGACTCTCCAATCACAGACGCAATCATCGCGGCGAGCTCTCCTCGCCGCGGATCCAGCAGGCGATCGACGTATGCTCCGCCGCAGGCGGGGGCCGCGTGATCCTTGGCCCAGGCTCTTACCGCTGCGGCACGCTCTTCCTGCGTGATAACGTGACCCTGCACCTTGAAGCCGGGGCGAGCATCCTTGGCAGCCCGCGCCTCGCCGATTATCCTGAGCCCGAGACCAGTTTCGTCGACGCAGTCGGCGACATCCGCGGACGCGCTCTCATCCTGGCCGAGCGGGTAAGAAATGCAGGGCTGACCGGCGAGGGCGTGATCGACGGCAACGGCGGCGCCTTTCACCAGGGCGCGCCCGAGCACCCGAGCCGTCCCTTTCTCGTGCGCCTTGTGCACGCGCGCGGCGTAAAAATCCAAGGCCTCACCCTGCGCGCCTCGGCGGCGTGGACGGTGCATCTGCTCGATTGCGAGGACGGTCTGGTGGAAAACGTCGTGATCGACAGCCGTGTTAATGAAAACAACGACGGCATAGACATCGACAGCAGCCGCCGCGTTACCGTTCGCCACTGCAATATTTTCACCGACGACGACGCGGTGTGCCTGAAGGCCACGCGCCGCGAGCCCTGCGAGGACATCCACGTGCACGACTGCGAACTCTCGACCGAGTGCGGCGCGCTCAAGCTCGGCACCGAGTCCTACGGCGACATGCGCCGGGTGAAGATACACGACATCCACATCCGCTACGCCGCCACCTGCGCGATAAAGGTGCTCACGAGCGACGGCGCCCACATTGAGGACGTCGACATTCGTAATGTGAGAGCGGATCTGACCACCGGCCCGATATTCGTGCGCCTCGGCGCGCGCGGCCGCACCTACGCGAAAGGCGACGAGCCGAAGCCGGCGGGGCGCCTGCGTCGCCTGAGCATCTCGAGCCTGCGCGCGAAAGTATTCCAGCCCGACGCGCCCAGCATCCAGCATTTCACCAAAGAGCTGATGCCGCCGGAGGCCTTCTCCGGCATCTTGATGACCGGCGTGCCCCAGCAAATGATCGAGGACGTTACCCTGCGCGACTGCGAGATCGAGCTGGTCGGCGGCTTCCAAGGCGACGCGAGCAAGATCAGTCCTCCCGAGGACGCGGCGATGTATCCCGAGCACTTTTACTTCGGCGTGCTGCCCGGCGCGGCGGCCTACCTGCGCCACGTGCGCGGCGCAAAGTTCGAGAGCGTAAAGTTAACGCTGCAAAAGCCCGACTCGCGCCCCCTCCTCGCGAAGGAAGACGTGGAGGACTTCTTCTCGACACATCCTGCCTGCCAATAACGACGGCCGATCAAGTCGGCTGAAGCCGATGGCGAAAATGAAATGGGTGCCGCCAGCGGCGAGCGCCTCACTGCACGTTGGAAGCGGGGGCGGCCGGCGCGTCGGCCGGGACGTCTTGGCGCACGGTAAATGCGGTAAGCCCGGCAAGGTTCTTGCGGCTGCCGCCGGTCAAAATGCTCACGACGTAACCAACCACGAGGCAGGTGGTGACGGCGAAAGGCGTGAGGGCGGCCCAATGCACGCCCCCGACGTTGTTGACCCATACGGTGGCGACGATGCTGGCGAGGCCCCCGGTGATGGCGCCGATGCCGTTGGCTCGGGTGGTGAAAACGCCGAGGATGTAGATGCCGCCGAAGCCGCCGCCGAGGAGCGCTACAATGGTGTTCCAGGTCGCGAACATGGAGGAGATGTCCTGCTTCGCCATGATGATGGCGACGCCGGTGCCGATGGCGCCAACGCCGTAGGAGACGATCTTCATCAGGCGCACGCGGGAGGCGTCGGAAGAGCTCGGGAAAAGCGGCTTGTAGAAATCCTCACAGACGAGGGTGGCCACGCTGTTCATGCTCGAGGAAAGCGTGGACATGGCGGCGGCAAAGATGGAGGCGATGACCAGGCCGCAGATGCCGGCGGGCAGATTTTGAACGATGAAGAGCGGAACGATCTGGTCGTTCGTAACCGAAGGTGCGAAATCCTGCGGGCGGCTTCGGTAGAAGACGAAGATCGCGAGGCCCATGCCGTAGGTGAATACGGAAATGACGATGCCGCACAACGTGCTCATGAAAGCGGTGCGTCGGACCTGATTCATAGGCACGGAAAACACACGCTGGATAACAGGTTGGTCGCCCACTCCAGCGATGATGTTGTAAAGGCCGCCGATGAGAAGGAACCAGACGACAGGCAAGGCGAGGTTCCAATCCGTGACCACAAGCCGGAGCTTGTCGGCCGCCTCGAGCGCCTGCCAGGAGGCGGCGAGGTCGCCGCCCGCTCCGCCGATTGCGTAGCCGATTACCAGGAGCGGGGCTGCGATCATGAGGACGCCCTGGAAAACATCCGTCCAAATGACAGCGTTGAAGCCGCCGATGGCGGTGTAGACGGTGGTGAGGACGCCCATGAGGAGAACGCTCACGGCGACGTCGAGACCGGTGAAGGCTGAGATGGCGAGCGAGGGCAGAACGAGGATCACGCTCATGCGTCCTATCGTCTGGAAAAGAATACACTGGGCGCTGGCGATGAGACGAAGGCCGCGGTTGAATCGACGGTGCAGATACTCGTAGGTCGAGGTGATCTCGAGTTTACGCAGCAGCGGGTAGATGAGATAGGCCGAGATGAAGAAGCCGGCGATCATCATGAGGCCGGGAAAAAACATCACGAGATTCGTCGAGAAGGAGAGCGCCGGGATGGCCATGAAGCTGATGGAGCTCGCTCCCGTGGCGAACATGCTGATGCCGGCGGCCCACCATTTGACGTCTCGGTTGCCAAGAGCGAACTGGGCGCTGGTCTCTCCCTTGCCGGAAAGCGCCAGACCGACCCAGACCATAACCACGAAGTAGAGGCCGATGGCGATGTAATCGATCAGTGCGAGCGGGAAGCGCGTCTTGACGACCTCGACGCGGATCTCGGCTGTGCCGTCCCGGGCGAGGAGGCGAGGGCCGGCGGCGACGAGCACGCCCGAGGCGGGCAAACGGGTATCACCAGGGCTCACGAACCAGGAGTCGACGACTGTATTATAGACGGCAGGCGCGGACAGTTCGGGGGCGAAGGCGATAAAGTGGGCGGTGGCGGAAGGTAGCAACGCGGGCTCGGCGAGGGCCGCAGGCGCGGACGCGCGTTTCTGCCAGCCCGTGAAACTGGTGCCGTCGAGGGGACGCAGGCGCAGCGCCCAGGCCTCGGAACGCGGCAAACCGGCGGCGTCGCGTCCTCCCAGAACCAAGATTTCGTTGTAATGCGCGGCGGCCGCGGCGGCGGAGACAGGGCCGCCGGGGAAGTCTTCGGCCGCGATCCATGCAGGATAGGCGGCGGCAAGATCGATGACATAAACCGAGGCGGTGGCGCGCCCTTCGCCGTCAAGACCGCCGATGACGTGAAGCTTGCGACCGGCCAGCGCCAGCGTGGCACGGGCGCGCGGCACGGGGAGCGCGGGCAAATCGACGACCTTGAGCACCCCGTCCGAAAGAGAGAGGCGCCGCACCTCGGAAGAGTTTTCACCGCCGACAAGAATCCAGTCGCGACCATCGGCGAGACCGGAGGCGCCGGGCGACACCCGAAAACCGCCCGGCGGGTTAAACGACGACCAGGCGGCGCCGGCAAAAGGCCGGGACCAGGCGGAACCACCGGAAAAGGACGCCCAGACCTCGCCAAAGACTGCGACATGATCCGGGGCGACCGACAAGGCGGCTTCGATGGGAGTGGCCAGGGAGACGACAGGAGAGGGGGATTGGGACGCCAGCGCCG
>JBDLWD010000010.1:0-3074 GCA_039804465.1 Verrucomicrobiota bacterium
GAAACGCAAATGTCACGTTCTACCGGGGAAAAGCCCAGTTACGCTTGTTGCCTGACGGCACCATTCCCGCTTTTCTGCCACGAGCTCGATCCGGCCCTCTCTTTTGGTTTTACCGTTTTCCCCGTGTTTCCCCTGCGCTCCCTTCGCGTTTGGCTTGGTCTCGGTCTTTTGGTCCTTTTTTCGGAGATCGTCTCGTCGCTCCACGCCGACGAGCGCATCCGCATCGTGGCCGCCAACCTCACCAGCGGCAACGGGCAGAACTACGATCCGGGCCACGGCAACCGCATCCTCCAAGGTCTCAAGCCCGACATCGCGCTGGTGCAGGAGTTCAACTACCTGAACAACACGGCCGCCGATTTCCGCGCGTGGGTGGACATGATTTTCGGCCCCGCGTTCTCCTACGTGCGCGAGCCCAACCCCGGCCAGATCCCCAACGGCATCGTGAGCCGCTACCCGATCCTCGCCTCGGGCGAGTGGGACGACACCGACGTCAGTAACCGTGATTTCGTCTGGGCCCGCATCGATATTCCCGGCGACCGCGACCTCTGGGTGATCAGCGTGCACCTCCTGACCACCAGCTCCGCTAACCGCAATTCCGAGGCGTCGCAGATCCTGCGCTACATCGCCGCGCAGGGCGTGCCGGCCTCGGACTACGTCGTGCTCGGCGGCGACTTCAACACCGGCAGCCGGTCGGAGGCCTGCCTCAACACCCTGTCCTCGTATTTCGTGACGACCGCACCCTGGCCCGTGGACCAGGCGGGCAATGGCAACACCAACAGCGGGCGCAGCTCCCCCTACGACTGGGTCTTGGCCGATACCGACCTGCACGCGCTCGGGGCCGCCGTCATCCTTGGGAGCAACACCTTCGCCAACGGTCTGGTGTTCGACACCCGCGTCTATTCGCCCCTGCCATCCCCGGTCCTGGCGGGCGACAGCGCCGCGTCCGGCATGCAGCACATGGCCGTGGTGCGCGATTTTCTCATCCCGGCCAACACCGCTCCCGCGCTCCCCTCGATCTACAGTGCCACCACCGCCGCGGGCGTCGTCGGGCAGGCCTTCAGTTACCAAATCGCCGCCTCCAACTCGCCCACGTCCTTCGCCGCCACCGGCCTGCCGGCCGGGCTGGGCGTGAACACCGCCAGCGGCCTCATCTCCGGCACGCCCTCCGCGTCCGGCAACTCGACCGTCACCCTCTCCGCCACCAACGCCTCCGGCACGGGCACCGCAACGCTGGCGCTCACCATCGCGGCCGCAGGGGGCGGGGGAGGGGCGGGCGGCGGAACTATCTTCTCGGAAAACATGGGCACGCCCACCGCGACCACCGCGCTGGCCACCTACGCCACGGGCACCGCGCCCGCCACGTTTCAAAACAAGGGCGTGCTGACCTTCGGCCAGGGCGGTCAGGCCAATCCGGGCGACGTGCGCCTCACCACGGCGTCCTCCGGTTACGCCGGGGCCTCCGGCAACGGCAACGTGTGGCTCACCACCGTCTCCGGGAACTACGGCTTCTCCATCGAGGGCATCAACGCCGCTTCCCACACCAACCTCGGTCTCGCCTTCGGCTACTACAAAAACTCCGCGACCGCCCACGCCGCTTTTTCCGTCGATTACTGGGACGGTGCCGCCTGGGTGACCGTGGCCAACACCGCCTCCGCGCTTTTCAACGAAAGCGCCACCGCCGCCATGGGCTGGTATCTTTCCAAGACGCTCGCGCTTCCCGTCGGCGCCCAGATCAACGGACTGAAGCTTCGCTTCGTCAAAACCGGCACCCTCGCGATTCGCCTCGACGACATCAAACTGACGGGCACGCCCGCCGCCACGCCCGCGCTGGCCGCCGCCGGCGCGCTCGCCGCGGTCCACACCACCTACGGCACCCCGTCGCCCGCTCCGGCCAGCTTCACCGTATCGGGGACCAATCTCACCGCAGGCATCCTCGTGTCTGCCCCGGCGGGCTTCGAGGTTTCGCAGACCGCCGGCGGCGCCTCCGGCTACGCCGCGACGCAGAGCGTGGGCGCGGCCGGCACGGTCTCGGCCACGACGATTTACGTTCGCCTCGCGGCCGGCACGCCTGCCGGCGACTACGTCGGCGTCGTCACTTGCTCCAGCCCCGGCGCGGCCTCGGTCACGGTGCCGGTGGCCCCGAGCTCGGTGGGCCTGCGGCCGCTGGTCGTCACGGCGCAGGACCGGATCAAGGCCTTTGGCAACGCGTTCAGCGCCGGCGGCTCTGCCTTCGACGCGACGGGACTGGCGGCGGGCGAGACCATCGGCACCGTCGTGCTCACGCCCCTGGGCGGCACCGAGCTCTACGATGCGGTCGGGTCCTACGGCATCGTTTCTTCCTCAGCCTCCGGCGGCACCTTTGCCGCAGCGAACTACAGCATCTCCTACGTGCAGGGCACGCTCACGGTCACGGCTCCGACCTTCCC
This sequence comes from Verrucomicrobiota bacterium, assembly GCA_039804465.1. GTDB lineage: Bacteria > Verrucomicrobiota > Verrucomicrobiia > Opitutales > Opitutaceae > IMCC26134_A. The sequence goes on from JBDLWD010000010.1 coordinate 2,427, forward strand.
GGCCTGGGCAACCGGGCTGGCCGACTCCACCGCAGGCGGCGACACCGATGGCGACGGCGCGGCCAACCTGCTCGAGTATTTCCAAGGCCTCTCGCCGTCCGTCCCCGATGCCGCCCCTCCGCGCGTCCAGTTCTCCGGCTCGGAGCTGGTTCTCAGCTACCGACGCGGCAAGGCGATCACCGGCGTCACCGGTGTGGTGGAGTGGACGACCGACTTGTCCGCCGGAGGCTCATGGTCGACGGACGGCGTGAACGACGTTCCCGTGACGGATTTCGGCCCCTACGAGACCCGCCAGGCGACCGTGCCGATGCCCGCCGGCGACCCGCAAAAGGTCCTCCGCCTTCGCGTCAGCCAGCCGTAGGCTCAGCCGTCACTCGCGCGCCACCACCGTGTCGTAGAGGCCGTAGTGCGTGAGCCCTTCGTGGCTCTCGATGCCGGTGTAGCGGAGCGAGGCGTCTTCATAGCGGCGGAAGGCAAACACCGCCTGGTTCATCTGCTCGGTGTTAAAGACCCGCAGCCGCACCAAGAGGTGAAAGTCCTTCACCGTCAGTCCCGTCACCGTCTCGAAAAGGTCCGGTTCCAGCTTCGTGATCACATCTTGCAGCGTGTTCTCCCGGAAGTCGGTGAGATACATGAAGGCCGGGATGC
>JBDLWD010000011.1:0-2642 GCA_039804465.1 Verrucomicrobiota bacterium
AAAATCAGCGCTTCATCTTGCCTACAAACTCGGCCGGCGACCAGCCGGACCCGTCCGCCCGCCAGGCGATCTTGCCCTGCTCATTGATCAAAAGCGTGGCCAGCGTGTGCTTTATCAACGGACTTCCCTTTTCACCCTCCAGCTCGGTAAGCACGCCGAATTGCTTCAGCAGATCCTTGATCGCGCCCTCGGGTCCCGTGAGAAAGGAAAAGTTCGAGGTATCTATGCCGCGCGCCTCGGCGTATTCGCGCAAGACCCCGGGCGTGTCGTATTCAGGGTCGAGGGTGATGGAAACGAACTCCAGGTTCGGCACACCCGCCTCCTTCGCCAGCTTCTGCGTCTCCATCATTTTCGAGGTCGCCAGCGGGCACATGGTCGCGATCGGGCAGCGCGAGTAGATAAAGTTCATCATGATCTGCTTGCCGCGCCATCGCGCCGCCTGCGCCACCTCGCCGTTCTGGGTGTAGAGGGCAAAGTCGGGCAGGTTCTCGCCCACCTCGCGGTAGGCGCCACGCCCGCGGATGTTCGTGTCCTCCCGCAGTTGGTCGGCGGCCTTTCGCACCGCCACTTCGGCGACCGCATCCTGCCACCAAACGCCCTCGAGGCGAAACTTGCCCTCGCCTTCCTCCACAAGGGTGGCGCGCAGCTCCGCGCCCTCTTTCGCCAGCGCCAGATCGCCCGCCCCGACGGCGAACTCCATCGTCATGCGCGGCATATAACCCGGGATCTCGTCGTGGTCGACCAGCAGGGAACCGCGTTCCTTCAACACTGAAACAACGCGCCCCGTTATCGGACGGCCTTTTGCAACCGACTCCGCGGAGGCGATTTCCGCCTTTTCAGGCTTTGCCGCGGGGCGGCAGCCAGCAAAAACCGTCACCAACCCGGAGGCCAGCGCGCCGATCAGCCATGTGCGATAGGTCTGTCCATTCATGACTGCACCGTTCCGCTCGGGAGAAACGTTTGTCAAAGGCATTGCGCCCTCCAAATTTCGTCTTTCTTTCCGCGCCACCACCATCATGGCAACGCCCGCGACCACCCTACCCGTTTCCAACGCACCACGCCTGCCCGGGGCCGCCCGAACCGCGGCCTACCGGCCTAGCCTCGCTTGGTTCTCGGGAGCCGCCTTCGTCTGGATTTTCTTCATCATCTACAAGGGCGCTTTCACCACCAGCATCGGCGCCGGCATGGTTTTCCCCGACTGGCCGCTCTCCAACGGTTCGCTCAACCCAGAGGGCTGGCTCAGGGATCAGGACATGCTCGCGGAGCACGGCCATCGCCTGGCCGCCGGCGTTATGACCATCCTCTCGACCATTCTCGCCATCTGGCTGCACCGCACCGAGGCCCGCTCGTGGCTCCGCAAGCTCGGCTGGGCCGCCTTCACTCTGGTTTTCGTGCAGGCCTTCGTCGGAGGACTCCGCGTGCTTCTGGACCACCTTCACGTCGAGATGGTGAACACCAGCGTAGGCCGACTCTTTGCGATGGCCCACGCCTGCCTCGCGCAACTCTTCCTCTGCTCGGTCGCCGCCATCGCCATCGGCTGCTCGCGGACGTGGATAGATCGGCGCGCCGGTCTTCGTGCCGCGCCCCCCCCCGGTCTGCGCAAGCTCGCCCTCGCTTGCATGGCGCTTCTGTTCGCCCAGCTCGCCATCGCCGCGGTCATGCGTCACAGCTTCGCGGGCATGGCCATCCCCACCTTCCCCCACAGCACGCCCGAGGGTGACCTTCTGCCGCATACCTGGAGTTTCGCGGTCGGCATCCAATTCGCCCACCGGGCCATGGCGCTCGTGCTCACCGTCGCGCTTATCGCGCTAGCCGTGGCCGTGTGGCGCAGCCGCTCCGCACCTTCCGCCATGCGACTCGGCGCCGGCGGCCTGATGTTCTGCCTCGCGCTTCAGATTTTTCTCGGCGCGGCCACGGTCCTCAGTGGACGCAGCCCCTACTACGCCACCTGGCACGTAATCGTGGGCGCCGCCCTGCTCGTCTCCACCTTTGCCATCACCTGGGTGCTGCATCGCGACGCCATCGAGGGCAACGCCCCTGCCGCCGCATGAGTGCTCCCCACTCCGAGCCTTCCGCTCCCGCGTCTGCCTTTCGCGACATCATCGAGCTCACCAAACCACGGCTGAGTCTCCTGTCCGTCCTCACCACGCTGGTTGGCTACGCCGCGGCCAGGCCCGGCTGGCATCCCGCGGAATTTCTCTTCCTCTGCCTCGGCACCTGCGCTTGCGCCGCGGGAGTCGCCTCGCTCAACCAGTGGATGGAGCGCGACACCGACGCGCAGATGGCTCGCACGTCCGACCGCCCCATCCCCGCCGGCCGCATGCCTCCGGGCAACGCCTTCGTTCTCGGCTGGGGACTGAGCGCCGCCGGCCTTGGCTGTCTTTTTGGCAAGGTCACCGGCCTGGCCGCCTTTTTCGCCCTGGCCACGATCGTGAGCTACCTCGCGCTCTACACGCCAGCCAAGCGCTCGTCGCGCTGGTCCACCGAGATCGGCGCCGTCGCCGGCGCGTTCCCTCCGCTGATAGGTTGGGCGGCGGCCGAGGGCGGTCGCGTCGAGATCGACGCGCTTGGCTGGATCCTTTTCGGCATCCTGTTCACGTGGCAGATTCCACACTTCATGGCCGTCGCCTGGACCTACCGCC
>JBDLWD010000012.1:0-4889 GCA_039804465.1 Verrucomicrobiota bacterium
GAGAATTGCATAAGTATTTATTAATTATTATTTTGTATAAAATTAGACAGAAAATAAAACAGCTGCTGTTTCACGAGCGAACAGGTCGGGATAGCCCATAGCAATCGCAAGGCCGAGAAAGATGAATTTTGGAAATTCCCATGACTATGCAGGCACAAATTTAGAAAAAGAGCCACGCAACGGCTATCTCCTTTTGCAGCTCCCGCAGGTCGGAGAGCTTCACAAGACGGGAGAGTGTCGAGATACAGACGATAAAAAAGCCTTGCACGAAGCGGAAGGCGTTTCACCTTTCCGCCTCTCCAAGCCATCCGTCCCTATCGTCTAGTCTGGCCTAGGACACTACCCTTTCACGGTAAGAACCGGGGTTCGAATCCCCGTGGGGACGCCAATTTTCACCTCTGAGAGAGGTAATTGGCCCGAATATTGGCCGAGGAAGCGGGCGATAAACAGGAGCAGGGCGCAAGGCCTCCTATTTCATCCGAACCGAAACAACTCGGCGCTGTCGCCTAACGACCTGCTGAGGGTGTGGCGCCCGGAGTCGCGCCTCGGATCTCGTAAAGCTTGTAGGCGACCCTTCGGTTAAGCCGGACGAGGTCAAAATGCGGAGAATCGGCCACATCCAGGAATCCGCGCAGCGTGGCCTCGCCGTCTGGGCGGGCGGACAAGGGTTGATCCCGGAACTGGAAAAAATGCGCTCCCACCAAAGCGGGATGCGCCAGGCCCTCGCGGAGCCAGCGCTCCACCTCGACCAGCCGTGCCTCAGGCGGCTCCGTCCGCGCCTGGCCGCGCCAGGGCGTCTGAGTCAGATCGCTGGTGGCGCCAAACTCGCCGACGATGAAAGGTGCGTCGACCGCGCCTCGATATTGATTCAGGCGACCGGCCGGTCGCTCGTAAATGTTATAGCCGATGACGTCGCAATACCGGGCCGCGATCTCGACGACCGCGCGGTCGATGTGTCCGTGGAAACGGCAACCGAGATAGAGATTGTCGGGCGCCACGCGCTTTACCGCGGCGCGCACCGTGGCGAAGTATTTCTCCGTCATCTCCAGGCCGAAGCGGGCGCAGTCGGCATCGAATGCATCCATCCGGGGTTCGGGCAGTGCGCGGGTGTCCAGCAACGCATCCCAAGAGGCGTGGTTCGAGCCCCAGGCGCGATTTAACGCGCCTATGTCGCGATAAGATTCCCTCAAGCGGGCGACGAAGGTCCTCTTGGTGCCGGAATCGGACGCCGCCTTGAGCGCGCCCCGGGCCGCGCGGGCCGCGCCGCGCGAGGCGCCCCAGGCAAGCTCGTTGTCCACAAAGTAGCCCAGGTTCCACGGGTCGCCCGCGGTCGTGCCCTTCTGCCTGTCCATCGCCGCGTTCACGGATCGCTCGAATGCGGGGTCAAAGACGTCGGGGAAATGGTCGAGCGCGAGCGGAGCGGAGAACACCGCGACCACGTAGGGGGTTTTGCGCTTCAGGTAGACGATGGGGTCGGACCAGTTCGCGATCGTGTTCATGCCCCAGTTGCGCAGCCGGAAATGCAGGGCCTCCGCGGTAGCCTCGCGCCAGTCGGGGCCGTATTTCTTCTGCGCGTTGAATCCCGAGAAAGAAAAGGCGCGCCATGCCTTGCCGCCTTGGTAAAACATGAAACGGGCGCCGCGACCGGATGACCAATGCGGCGCGGCGGGGCCGTCAGGCGACGGGAGCTCCTCGAACCAGTGCTCCTTGCCGGTGACTGGAGTGCGTTCGCCGCCGGCGCTCACACCCGTGGGGCCGTAGGACCAGAAAAGGGAACCGCGTGGCGTGACCAGCCACCATTTGCCGCCGACTTTTTCCGTGCGGAAGAAGCCGGTGGCCTTGAGGCGCGGCCCCGTTTTCCAGCCGCCCCACTCGTCCCAGTCAGCCGGACCGGCGTGAGCCGCCATATCCTTTGCGTCCAGTCGGCGCACCGCGGCGAAATCGGCGTCATCGTGAATTTTGCCCGGCCAGTCGGTGTGCTTGTATTGGCCATAGCGATCGATGAAGGGGAAAAAGGGCGTCGGAGCCGTCACGCCCTGCCCCTGGGCGGACACCTTTTTCACGGAGACCCGCGCGTCGGTTGATTTTTCATCCAGCCAGACCACGACGCGGGCCACCTGCGCGGGATCGAGGGTGTTGTCGCGCACGTTGATGCCTTTAGTATACATGAAGTAGGGCTTGAAAGGTTCGTATCCCGGATCCTCCGGCCTGCGCATCAGGCGCAGCCGCAGTTCCCCGGATGCGCCGGGGTCGAGCACCAGCACGTTGCGGACGTTGTCGGTCATGCCCTTGGACTGGGGATTTTCGGCCCGCGCCCAGACAGACACCGTTTCGCGGCTCTCGTTGCGCAGCGTGAAATACAGCGAATCGTGCCGCGACAGATCCCAGGGTGATTTTTCGGAAGCCAGGACGAGCGGTTCGCCGGGACGGGCCGAGGCAGCGCCTCCGGCGGATGGAGAAAGCAACACAATCTCGCCGGGGATTTCCGCGCGCGCGTCGGCGGACGGGCCGCAGACCCAAGCGACAAACGCTATAAAACATGACAGAGAGCGAGGCAGTTTTGGGTTACGCGTCATGGGCGGTAAGGCGTGCGGACACCAAATAGATTCCAGACGCCCGCCAAGGCGTCCAGCCATCACCCATCGGGGAGTGCTCGACGGCCTTGCCACATTTGTGGCCGAGACTTAGCTTGGCCGATCTCCTCGCGCCGCATGCCAGACCACTCAGATCCTTTCGACACCGTAGAAGACGCCATCGCAGCCATCGCCGCGGGACAGCCTGTAATCGTGACCGACGACGAGGACCGGGAAAACGAGGGTGATCTCATCATGGCCGCCTCGAAGGCCACGCCAGAGGCTATCAACCTCATGATCCGGCACGGCAGCGGCATCGTATGCGTGCCGATGCTGGGGCACCAACTGGATCGCCTGGGGCTTGGTCCTATGGTGGCGAGAAACCGCGAAGTGCAGCGCACCGATTTCGCCGTCACCGTCGACGCCGCGGAGGGCATCAGCACCGGTGTCAGCGCCTACGATCGCACCGTGGCCATAAGGATACTCGCCGATCCCTCCTCCCGCGCCGACCAGCTTGTCCAGCCCGGACACGTTTTCCCCCTGCGCGCCCGCTCCGGCGGCGTGCTTGAGCGCGCCGGGCACACCGAGGCGGCGGTCGATCTCGCCATGCTCGCGGGGCTGGAGCCGGCCGGGGTGATCTGCGAGCTGGTAAACGACGACGGCACCATGCGCCGCCTGCCGCAGCTCCTGGAGTTTAAGCGGCTCTTCAACCTGAAAATGATCTCGATCGCGCAGCTGATCGCCTACCGCCTGAAACAGGACGTGCTGGTGGAAAAAGTCGCCGAACACCCGCTCCAGACCGCTCATGGAGCCTTCACCGCCCACGTTTTTCGCAGCCGCCTCGACAAACGGCACCACCTGGCACTGACCCTCGGCGCGCCGGCAAGCAGCGAAGCCGCGCTCGTGCGCGTCCACAGCGCAAGCGTGCTCGCCGATGTCTTCGGCGCGGGCGGCCCGGCCTCCGGCACGCTTGCCGACAGCCTGCGCGCGATCGCCGCCGAGGGCTGCGGCGCGATTCTTTACATGGAACCCGCCAATCCAGGCGAAGCCCTGGTCCGCGGCCTCGCGCCCGCTCGCGCGGAAACCGGCGACGCCACGCCCGCAATGGATCTCCGCGACTACGGGATAGGTGCGCAGATCCTGCGTGCCCTGGGCCTGAAAAAAATCCGCCTCCTCACCCGCAATCCCCGCAAGGTCGTCGGGCTCGAGGCCTACGGCGTGGAACTCGTGGAGCGGATCCCCGTCGGGCGCTGACGTGCAGCTCTTCGGTTATTTCGGAAGAGCGAGGCCGAAGGGCTGGTCGGATACGAAGAGGCGGTAGTTTTTGACGCGGCCCGGGCGAGAGTTGTCGCCGGCGCGCGCCAGGTAGCGGATGCCGCCGATCTCCACGCGCTCGCCAAGATCGATCACGATGCGGTGCGGGTGGGGCGTCGCACGGTTTTCGGAGTAGGCGGTGTGCCAGTGGGTGTTGGGCTGTCCGTCGAGGATGTTCTCGGCGTAACCGGGCTCGGACGCCAGCTCCTCGCTGTCGGCCCAGATGACCTTCCAGGAGGACTTGGAGAGCACGCGGCCGGAGACATCGAGCGCGTCGAGCTCGCTAACCGCGGCGTGGTTGCCGCCGTCATGCGCGTCGACCACCTCGAAGGCGAGGTAACGGCCGGTCGCGGAGCGTTCGGCGCGCGCGCTCTGCCACTCGGGCTCGGGGCGGAATTCGCCGGAGAGGGCGACGGGGAGGCCGGCATAATTGAAAGTGCCCTGGGCGCGGACCGCGCGGGCGAAGTCGAGTTCAGGACGGAGCTGGTCGAGGATGGGCTTGGCCAGACCGGCGAGTTCGGGCTTGGCCGGGCCGATCATATCGAGAACCACGACCTCGTTGCGTCCGACGCGCAGCCAGGGGGCGGGCACATACATGCTCTGCTGCGGACCGATGTTCCAAAAGCGCCCCAGACAATGACCGTTGATCCAGACGAGGCCCTTGCCCCAAGAGCGAACGTCGAGGAAGGTGTCGGCGACCTGGGTCAGTTCGAAGACGCCACGCCAGAAGGCGGGCCCGGAGACCGCTTCGGCGGAGGCGACAGGCGCGTAGCGCAGGGAGGCGAGGTTGGCGTCGTCGAGCTGGAAGGGGTGCACGCTCCAGTCGCGAAGCTCGGCCGCGGCGGCGCCAGCGGCGGCGAAACGCACCGGGGCGTGAATGCCCTTCCGGTCGAAGACCTCGCGGCCGAAGTTCACGCGACCCATGGCCTCGACCACGATTTCGAGACGGGCATTGGCGGCGCGCGCGGGCACTGCGATCTCGTAGCGGCGCGAGCGGCGGTC
>JBDLWD010000013.1:0-2723 GCA_039804465.1 Verrucomicrobiota bacterium
GGGCCTGGAACTTGTAGAACTCGGTGTATTCCTCGTCCTTGATTTCGGACTTGGAGCGGAGCCAGAGGGCCTGGACCTTGTTGACCTGCTCGCCCTCGAGCTTGATCGGGAAGGAGACGAAGGCGCTGTATTTTTTAAGGATCTCCTCGACGCGGTGTTTTTCGGCGAACTCGCCGGCGTCGTCCTTGAGGTGAAGGACGATCTTGGTGCCGCGCGAGGTGTGCTCGGGGGCGGGTGACAGGGTGTAGGTGCCGGCACCTTCGGAGGTCCAGACGTGGGCGGGAGCGTCTGGTTGCCAGGAGCGGGAGAAGACCTCGACTTTGCTGGCGACCATGAAGGCGGCGTAAAAGCCGACGCCGAACTGGCCGATGAGATTGGAATTTTTTTGGCCGCCCTCCTGGAGGGCCTTGAGGAAGTTTTTCGAACCGGAGTGGGCGATGGTGCCGAGGAATTTGACGAGCTCCTCGCCGGTCATGCCAAGGCCTGCGTCCTCGATCACGAGGGTCTTGGCCTTCTCGTCTGGGATGACGGTGATCTCGAGCGCTCGCTCGGGGTCATGGACGGCCTTCTCGGTGAGTTGGAGATGGCGGAGTTTTTCGGTGGCGTCGGAGGCGTTCGAGACCAGCTCGCGGAGGAAGATTTCCTTCTCGGTGTAGAGCGAGTGGATGACGATATCCAGGAGCTGTTTGATCTCGGCCTGGAACTCGAACGACTTGGGCGCTTGGGCGGAGGCGGTGGATGTTTCTGTGCTCATGGTTTGGGAGGAAAAAGGGCTGAATTTGATAGCACGGAGCGGCGCCAGCGCAAGCGCGAGGCGCGCCCGGGAGTGGCGCTACTGGAGAAGGGTGCGGCGAGGTCAGATCGACCAGTTCCAGGCCTGCAATTCGTCCTGCTTGCGGCACTCGACGGCGGCCTCCTGCTTTTTGCGGGACCGCACCACGAGGCTCTCGTTTTTGTAGTAGGCTATGCTGTTGTCGGGTATGCTCTCCAGCAGCCAGACGTTGGCCCCGACGATGGAGTGCGCGCCTATGCGGGTGTCGCCGCCGAGAATCGTGGCGTGGGCGTAGATGGTGACGTGGTCGCCGACGTCCGGGTGGCGTTTCACGCCTTTCACCGGATTGCCCTGCGAGTCGACCTCGAAGGATTTGGCGCCAAGGGTCACGCCCTGATAGATTTTGACGTGGTGGCCGATGGTGGCGGTTTCGCCGATGACCACGCCTGTGCAGTGGTCGATGAAGAAATACTCGCCGATGCGGGCGCCGGGATGGATGTCGGTGCCGGTGCGCTCGTGGGCGTATTCCGTTATCATGCGCGGCAGCAGCGGCACGCCCAGGCGGTAGAGTTCGTGGGCGAAGCGCTGGAGCGAGATGACCAGCACGCACGGGTATGCGAGGATGATCTCCTCGACATGACGCGTCGCGGGATCGCCGGCGTAGGCGGCCTGCACGTCTGTCTGCACGATGCGTCGCAACTCTGGCAGGCGGGCGAGAACGGAGTCCGCCACCTCGGCGGCGCGGGCGTCGGGCGCGAGGGTGTTGGCCGCGAGCGCGGGATCTGCGGCACGGGCGAAGCGCAGGGATTTCTCCACGTCGGTTCTCAACCGATCATGCACGGAGACGAGCCTGCGCCGGGTGTGTTCGCGCACGACATCACGGGTCAGCGGCTCGGTCTCGAAGTAGCCGGGGAAGAGGAGATGCATGACATCCGCGGCCAGGCGATTGACGGAGTCCTCCGAGGGAAGATTGCTGCCGTCGAGATGATTGATGCCGCCTTCATGCTCGTAGGAGCGGAGGAGCGCGTGGAGGGTGTCGTCGAACGTCATGGCGGGCCGCGGACCGGGCGGGCAAGAACGGCACCGTCCGGGCGATGGGGCGGGGGGTCAAAACCGATTTTCAAAAACCTTTATTTTCGGGCTTGTCAGGGCGGGAGGCCTTTGTCTCCCTCCGCCTTCCTCTCTGTTAGTCATGCTCAGGTGGTGGAATTGGTAGACACACACGTTTGAGGGGCGTGTGCCGTGAGGCGTGCAGGTTCGAGTCCTGTCCTGAGCACCAATTTCTTATGGCCCGGATCGCTGGACGCGATCCGGGCTTTTTTGTTTCATCGCGCAGGGCTCGGGGGTAGCGCTAGCGGATGCTGCCTACTCGCGAAGGATCCGTGCGCCTGTTCCGACTCTTCGGCATCGAAGTGTCTCTCCATTGGTCTTGGTTCGCCGTGGCGCTTTATACCCTGATTTCCCGGGCGGACGAGTATTCCTCGGCGGTGTGGAACGTGGCGGAGTATCTGGCCTTGTTCACGATCGTGCTGATGCACGAGTTCGGTCATTCGCTGGCTTGTCGCCAGACAGGCGGGCAGGCGGACAAGATCCTGCTATGGCCCCTGGGGGGCGTGGCTTTCGTGGCGCCGCCGCAACGGCCCGGGGCGCAGTTGTGGAGCATCGCGGCCGGTCCGTTGGTCAACGTCGCCCTGGTCCCCTTGCTTTATGGGCTGCTGTGGGTGCTTGATCGCCAAGGCGTCGGCGAGACGCACCCCGATCTTCTGGAATGCGTGTTCACGGCAAATGTGATCAACGTCGTGCTGCTGGTTTTTAATCTAATGCCGGTTTATCCCCTCGATGGCGGCCAGATTTTCCGCTCGGTGCTTTGGTATGGGATCGGTCCCGTTAAAAGTCTGATCGTCGCGACCGGGATCGGTCTGCTGGGCGGCGCGGCGCTGGCGGTCTACGG
>JBDLWD010000014.1:0-3953 GCA_039804465.1 Verrucomicrobiota bacterium
CTGGGGTCGCTGGAGCTGGCACCGGGCGAGACACTGCGCGCAGCGCGTTTTACCGGGGATAAAGCCTACATTGTCACTTTCCTTCAGAAGGACCCTCTTTTCGTGGTGGATTTGCACGACCCTTCGGCTCCGGTCATCTCCGGGCAACTGGAGGTGCCGGGATGGTCCACCTACATCGAGCCTATGGGCGACCGGCTGTTCACCATCGGACTCGAGGACGGGGCGGTAATGGCGTCGCTTTTCGACGTATCCGATCCGGCCCAGCCTGCGACTCTTAAGCGTATCAACCTAACCGAGGGCTATGGCTACAGCGAATCCAACTGGGATCCACGGGCCTTGCGCGTTCTGTCCGGTGCGGGTCTCGCGCTCGTTCCGCTTACCCGATTTTCCGAATCAGGCCCGGTTCATGGGGTGCGTTTGCTCGACGTCGATGCGGAGCGCGGGGTGATGGAGTCGCGTGGCTTCGTGGCTGGCCGGTTTGAGCCGCGCAGGGCCGAACTTCTGGGAGGCACCGTGGTCTCGCTTAGCCAGCGAACCCTGACCGTGGCCGACATCGCTGATCGCGATCAGCCCCGCATCCTGTCCGACGAACTCGTGGCCTGGCCGGTAAACCAGGTCGTGCCGGCGGGTGACAAAGTCTTGGCCATCGAGGCCGGCGGATCGTGGGCGGAATCTTCGCCTACCTTGCGCGTGAGTCCGACGAATGAGCCTGATACAATCCTTGCCGAAATCGATCTGGGCGAGGGGCTCGTGCACGAGGCAGAGCTGAGGAGCGGATTGCTTTACGTGCTGCGGGAAACCGGCGCTCAGGGTGGTTTCTATCCGTGGATGCGTATCGCGGTCTGCTGGCCGATGTCGCTGGGCACGCTGCATCTCGATGTCTACGATGCAAAGGATCCCTTGGATATTCGCCTCCTCGGTTCGTGCTCGGTCGATGCGGGGCAGAGTGGAATGGGGCGGGTCGGATGCCTGCTTTGGCCTCAGCCAAACCGCCCGGCAGTTATTCTCGATGGCGGGGACTTTCTCTACTGGGACCCTATCGTGGTGCGTCCTATGGCCGGCATAAATATGGTTGCGGTCGATTCGCCCGCAATGTCCGTCATGCGTCCCTGGCGCCAAGCCGGAGTGCCCCGCCTGCTGGTCTTTGATGTGAGCGCCCCTTCGTCCCCCACGGCCGAATTGCTGCCTGTGGGCGTGGACGGGGATCAACTCACCGGCGTATCGGAGGCGGGCGCGGGTTTGCTCGTTGCGGGAATCGATCGTTGGGTTTTTGCCCAACCTGCCCCGGCACGGGTCTCGCTCGCCAACTCTTTGATCCCGGTGCCATACACACCTCCCGAGCCGGCACGTGCGGAGTTGGGCCACTTCGTGCAAGTCGTGGAGGTTCCGGCGGCGGGCGCGGCCCGTTTGCGCAAGGCGATCGACTTGCCCGGTTCGCTGGCGGCGGTCGCTGAATTGGGACGTGACGGCTTTCTTGCCTACACGAGAACAAGCGAAGGTATACAAGCGAGCGCATGCGACGGATGGGACGCCTTTCACGTTGCATCCTATGCGGGTGCGGCAGGCGCGATGGCTGCCGACGGACGCTCCCTTTTCATCAACGCAGGCGGATCAATCGGCCGCCTTCGTTTGGGCAATACAGGCAAGTTTGCCGCGGAGAAACTCCCTTCGCCGGACTGGGAGATATCAGAACTGCGGGTAGTGGATCAACAGGTTGTCGCCTCGACTTGGCGTCGCCTGTTTGTAGCTTCCCGAGATGGGCAAGCGCCCGCGGCTTCTTGGGATTTCGCCGTAGGTTTCGACCTTGATAATGTGGCGCACGCAGGAGAAGGAGCGTGGTTGATTCCGATGGGCGACTACGGTTTTGAAGTGCGAACCGAAGTCCGAACGGCCGCACCCTGACCTTCACGTTCGCCCACCCCAATCAAGCTGGATTGGGGTGGGCGAAATGCCCGATCAAGGCGTGAGGCTGACGTGCTTGAGCGGATGGCGGTCGAGCAGGGTGGTGTGCCAGCCCTGCACGGCCGGGTGGAGGAGATAGACGTGGGTGTTCCAGTAGATGGGTAGAATGGGCGCGGCTCCGAGGAGCCGTGTTTCCGCGTCTTGGAAGAGCGCGTTGCGGCGGACGGAGTCGGTCGTGCGCGCGGCCTCGTAGACGGCGCGGTCGTAGGCGGGGTCGCTCCAGCCGGTGAAATTTTGCGCACTGTCCTTGGTGAACAGAGCGAGGTAGCCGAGTGGGTCGTTGTAGTCGGCGACCCAACTGGAGCGTAGCAGCTGAAAGTCGCCCGTTTGGCGGGCCTGGCGAAGCAGTGTCGCCTCCTGATTTAGCAGGCGGGTCTGCACGCCGAGAGCGCGCCATTGTTGCTGGAGGGCCTCGGCGATGAGGCGGTGATTCTCCGATGTGCTGTAGAGAAGCTCGAAGACGGGCAGACCGTGTCCCTCGGGATGGCCGGCATCGGTGAGCAGGGCTCGGGCGGCGGCGAGATCGTGGCGCAGGACGGCGGGCGGGACGTAGCCGCCGGTGCCGGGCGGGGTGAAGGCGGTGGCGGGGCGCTGGCCGCCGCGCAGGAGTGCGTTGACGAGTTGTTCGCGGTCGAGGGCGAGGCAGAGGGCGCGGCGCACGCGAGGGTCGCTGAGCGCGGGGCGGGTGGTGTTTATCCGGTAGAAATAGGTGTCTAGGAAGGCGTCGGCGCGCAGTTGTTCGGGAGCCTCGGCGCGCCAGGCCTCCACGCGGCCGACCGGCAGGGATTCGGTTACGTGAAGCTGGCCGGCGCGGAAGGCGCGCTCCTCGGCGTCGACGCTGTCGTAGACGTGAAATCGCACGGCGCGCAGGCGGGTGGTGGCGGCGTCCCAGTAAGCGGGGTTGGCGGCGATGTCGATGGACTGGCCCGGGCGCCAGGCGCGTAGGACGAAGGCGCCGTTGCCGACGAAAGTGGCTGGGATGTCCGCCCAGCGGTTGCCGCGCGATTCGAGTGGGCCGGAGGCGGTGATGGCGTGGGGCGGAACAGGAAACCAGACGGGGTGGGTGAGAAGGGAGAGGAAGTGGGCGGCGGGGTATTCGAGGGTGACGCGCAGGGTGCGGGCGTCGGGCGCGGATACGCCCACGGCGGAGAAGTCGGCGAGCTGGCCGCGGTGGTAAGCCTCGGCGTTGAGCACGACGTAGAGAAGTTTGGCGTTGGGCGCGCCGAGGGCCGGCGAGAGCGCGCGGCGCACAGAGGCGACGAAATCCTCGGCCACGAGGGGCCGGCCGTCGGACCACTTGGCCTCGGGGCGCAGATGAAACGTGTAGGCGAGCCCGTCGGCGGAAACGTCCCAGCGTGCGGCGACGCCGGGAACGGGCGAGAGCGTGCGCGGATCTTCGGCGACGAGCCCCTCGAAAAGCGCTGAGTGAACCTGGATGTCGCCGAGAGATTCGGCGAGGTGGGGATCGAGGCCGGCGAGATCGGGTCCGATTGATTTGTGGAGCGTGGCCTCGCGGTTGCCCTGCTGGACGAGCGTCTCGCGCGGCGCGCAGGCGGCGATGGCGAGGCAGGAGGCGGCGGAAAAAAGGGCGGCGAAGAGGCGCGGCAGGCGCGTGGAGGCGGGCACGGAAGGCGGAGTTAGAGTTTGCGAATCAGAGCGACGGCATGAGCGGCGACGGCGAGGCCGCGGCCGATGTCGTCGGAGCCCTCGTTGGTGGTGGCCTTGACGCCGACGCGGTCGAGAGAAAGGCCGGCGCTGGCGGCGAGGCGGGCGCGCATCTCCTGGAGGCGCGGGGCGATCTTGGGACGTTCGGCGATCAGCGAGGAGTCGATGTTTTCGATCTCGTAGCCGCGCTCCCTGAGGGCAGAGCAGACGCGTTGGAGGAGGATTTGCGAATCGATGTTTTTGAAGGCCGGATCGGTGTTGGGGAAGAAGTGACCGATATCGGGCAGGGCGGCGGCTCCGAGGAGCGCGTCGCAAATGGCGTGGGT
>JBDLWD010000015.1:0-10045 GCA_039804465.1 Verrucomicrobiota bacterium
AATTTGCCTACTCCGACACCTGGGCCGACGGCACCGCGAGCTACCTGAGGATGATTGTCCCGCGCCTCTGCCTCATGCGCGAACTGCTGTCGGAACGCGGCTCGATCTACGTGCATCTCGACTGGCACGTCGCGCACTATGTCCGCGTCGCGCTTGAGGAAGTCTTTGGCAGAAGCAATCTAGTCAACGAAGTGGTTTGGCGGCGCAAGGGCGGATCCGCTTTGGGGGCGATGAATCGATTGTCGGTGGCCACCGACAGTCTTCTTTGGTTCTCGAAAACCGAAGATTACATTTTCAACCAGCTCTATTCCGAAGCTCCTCAGGATTATATCGACTCTATGTTTAGGCACACGGAGCCAAACGGACGTCGGTTCATGGTGAATGTGATGAGAAGCCCGAATCCACGGCCGAATCTGATGTATGACTACAAAGGATACAAAACGCCGCCGAATGGCTGGGCGGTCCCGCTGGAAACCATGAAGCAACTTGACACCGAAGGCCGCCTTTACTTCCCGGAATCGAAGCAGAAGCAGATCTACAAAAAGATTTTCCTGGATGAATACCCGGGCCAAGCGCTCAACAACCTTTGGTCCGACATCTCGACCCTCAAAGGAAAGAACAAGGAAATCCTAAGCTACGATACCCAAAAGCCGGAGGCGCTTTTGGACAGAGTGTTAAAGATCGCCTCGAACGAAGGCTCCCTAGTCGCCGATTTCTTCGGCGGTTCGGGCACGACGGCGGCGGTGGCGGAGCGACTCGGTCGCCGTTGGATCACCAGCGATCTCGGCAAACCCGCCTGCATGATCATGCGCAAGCGCCTCATCGACCAAGAGGCGGGCTCTTTTCTCTACCAGGCCATCGGCGACTATCAGGTCGAGGCAGCGCGTTCGCACCTCGGGCGCAAGTTCCGCGTCGGCGACCTCGCCCACGTCGTGCTCGGCCTTTACGGCGCCTTGCCGCTCGATCTGGAAGACAACCCGAACCGCAACCTCGGCCGCCTGCCGCAGAGCGGCGCGCTGGTTTACGTGGACTCGCCGACCAAGCTCACAGGCCTCGCCACCCTGCGCCGCGCGCAGGAGCTCCGCGGCTCGCATCTCGGCGGCTGGGAAAAAGTCGTCGTGCTCGGCTGGAATTTCACGCCCGACATCGGCGAGGCCATCGCCGCGCTCGGCGACCCGCGCCTTGAAGTGCTCGTCATCCCGCCCGACCTGCTAGACCGCCTGCGCAAGAAGGGCGACAAGCTGAAGGCCGAGGAGGTGCGTTTCTCCTCGCTGCAATACCTCACCATCAAGCCGCCCGCGCGCCGCGTGCTGCCCAGCGGAGAGGTGCTCACCATCGAGCTCGCCAACTACGTCCTGCTCTCGCCCGACGCGCTTAATCTGGAGCCGAAGGACAAGGAACGCCTGCAAGCCGTGGCCGCGCGCGACCCGCTCGCGCTCATCGAGTATTGGAGCGTGGACCCCGACTACGAACCCGACTCGGCGGGCCGCCTCGTTTTCCGCTCCCGCTGGCAGGACTACCGCGGCAACACCGCCAACGACGACGACCCGCTGCGCGTCGTGACCAAGGCCGAGCTGACCGGCCTTCCGGTGAAAAACGGTCCGCGCCGCGTCTGCGTGCGCGTGGTCGACGTCTTCGGCTTCGAGGCCGAGGTGATCAAAACCGTGCCATGAACGCGCAGGTCCTTGAGGTCCGGGGAGCGCACCCGTCCCGGGTGCTGTCCCCGGCGTCCCGCCGGGGACCTTCCGATCCGGCGAGGGCGGGACGCCCTCGCCAGCCCGCGAGACGCGGGCGCTCCCCAGACCACTCGAACTCAATCCTGCAGCAGCATCCACACGACTTTGCGCAAGTTCACCTGCAGCTCATCGAGTGTCTCCGCCTGCGAGTGCGCGCCGGGAAAGCACGGAATGTGGCCCACCAGCAGGCCGGTCACGGTATCACGCTCAACCACGGCAGTGTAGATCCTAAGGCCTGCCATAGAACCCGTCTTTAATCTCATGGCCACCTTACCACTCGTCAAACCACTCGCGGCGCGCGTCGCCGAGGCCTGCGCCGGGCTCGCTACCGGCGTCGCCCCCATCCTGGAACAGGTCACGCCCACGACCGCCGACCTCCTGCGCTGGTGGTTCCAGCAGGACTGCGTGGACGCCCGCGCGGTCAACTTTCACGACGGTCAGCGGCAGGCCATCCTGCACACGATCTACGCCCACGAGGTGCTAGGCGCGGGCTCGCTGGCCGAGCTCTACCAAACGCTCGCGCCCGAGGCCCTGCTTGGCCCGCGGCGGCTCGAGGAGGTGACGCGCGGCGGGGCGCACCCGAAATACTGCCTCAAACTCGCCACCGGCACGGGCAAGACCTGGGTGCTGCAAGCCCTGCTCGTCTGGCAGGCGCTCAACTCGGCGCGCGCGCCGGAGGACGCCCGCTTCACCCGCCACTTCCTCGTGGTGGCGCCGGGCAACATCGTCTACGCGCGCCTGCTCGACGCCCTGCGCGGTCGCCTGCGCGAGGGACGGCGGGATTTCGCCACCTCCGATCTCTCGCGGCATGCGGCGCTTTTCGTGCCCGAGATCTACCGCGAGGAGGTTTTTCGTTTCGCGCAGGGCGCGGTCTGCGAACGCGAGGAGTTGGGCCGCAAAGTCACGGGCGGCGGCGTCATCGCCGTGACCAACTGGCAGCGCATCAAGGAGCAGGAGGACGAGGTGTTTGAAGAAACCGACGCCGAGGCCGATATGCCCATCTCGCCCGGTCTCGCGCCCGACCCGAAGCGCGTCGCCGAGGCCATGCTCCCGCTCGCGCCGGGCGTGAGCGCGGGCAACTCGCTGGAAGTGCTCAACCGCCGTTTCGAGCGCGGCGACACGCTGGCCTGGCTGCGCGGCCTGCCCGACCTGATGGTGTTCAACGACGAGGCGCACCACATCCACGAAGTGAAGAGCGAGGGCGAAATCACCGAGGTGGAGTGGCAGCGCAGCCTGCGCGTCATCGCCGAGCCCAAGGGCCGCCGCTTCGCACAGGTGGATTTTTCGGCCACGCCCTACAACCAAGTCGGCTCGGGCAAGAAGGCGCGCCCGGTCTATTTCCCGCACATCGTGGCCGATTTTGATCTGAAGGCGGCGATGCGCGCGGGGCTGGTCAAATCGCTCGTGCTCGACAAGCGCCGCGAGCTTGGCGCGCTCGGCGACGACGAACTGCAGTTCACCGCCGACCGCGACGAGCACGGCAACCCCATCCTCGCCGAGGGCCAGCGCATCATGCTCCGCGCCGGCCTCGCCAAGCTGCGAAAACTGGAGCGCGACTTCGCCGCCGTGGACCCGGTCCGGCACCCGAAGATGCTCGTGGTCTGCGAGGACACGACGGTGACGCCGCTGGTGGAGGCGTTTTTCCACGGCGAGGGCCTGGCGCCCGACGAGGTTCTGCGCGTCGACTCGAACAAAAAAGGCGACATCTCCGAGTCGGACTGGGCCGCCCTGCGCGAACGCCTCTTCGACATGGACGCGCACGCCGCGCCGCGCGTCGTGGTGAGCGTGCTCATGCTCCGCGAGGGTTTCGACGTGAACAACATCTGCGTCATCGTGCCGCTGCGGAGCACGGGCGCGAAAATCCTGCTCGAGCAAACCGTCGGCCGCGGCCTGCGCCTCATGTGGCGCGAGGACGAGTTCGCCGACCTGAAGCGCGAGAACCGGGAGCGCATCCGCGCGGGCGAGGAGCCGGGCAGCCTGATCGACGTGCTCAGCATCGTGGAGCACCCGCGCTTCCAGGACTTTTACGACGAGCTGATGGCCGAGGGTCTCGTTGGCGAAACCGAGGACGAGGACGACGCGGGCGGCGGAAGCGCGGGCGACCTGATCTCGGTCGGCCTGCGCGAAGGCTTTGAACGCTACGATTTCGCCGTTCCCTTCGTGGTGCGCGAGGAGGAGGAGCAAATCGTCGGGCGCGAGCTGGATGTCTCGGCGCTACCGCCCTTCGACGGCATGACGCTCGCCCAGCTCAAGGCGGCCGTGGGCAAGGGAGAGGTGTTCCGTTCGCACGACGTGCAGACCGGCGCGCAATTCGGCGACTACCGGGTGGACGGCGGGATCATGACCGCCACGAGTTACAACGAGTTTATCTCCCGCCTCGTGCGGCGAGTGACATCGGCGGGCGGGGGAGCGCTTACGAAAAGCGCGCAGGTTTACGCCAACCGGGCTTCGCATCCGCTCCTGCAAATCAACCTGCCACAGGTCACGGGCTGGGTGGACGACTACGTGCGCGAGCGGCTTTTCGGCCCAGGCTTCGACCCGATGGGGGACGAAAACTGGCGCGTGCTGCGCCTCGATCCGGTCGCCGAGCACATCGTCAAAGAGTTTGGCCGTCGCCTGCCGGAGCTGGTTGAAAACGAGCCGGACGGCGCGGCCGAAGTGGTGCATCGCAACCTGTCCGAAATAGCAAAATTGACCATGCGCGAGGCGTGGTCGCTGCCGGTGCGAAAGTGCGTTTACGAGCGTCTGCCTTATCCGTCGCGCAGCGGCGGCTTCGAGAAGGCGTTCATCGAAACCGCCGACGCGGACGCGAGCATCGAGGCGTTTTGCAAGATCCACGAGCAGCGGCACGCGTTCTTGCGCTTACGCTATGTGAAGGAGAACGGCCTGAACGGTTTTTACTCGCCCGATTTTCTCGTGAGGGCGGCGGGCTCGGTGTGGGTGGTCGAGACCAAAAGCCAGGCCATGCTGGGACAGGCGGATGTCGTGAGAAAGAAACGCGCGGCGTTGGCGTGGTGCGAACGGATCAACCGCCTGCCTGCGCAGCAGCGCGGCGGCGCGGAGTGGCGCTATTGTTTGCTCGGAGAGTCGCTGTTCTACGGCTTCCGCGACAAGGCCGCCGCGCTCGCCGCCACCCTGGAGTTCTCACGCGTGCGCCTCGCCGCCGCGGAAGCAGGCAACCTGTTCGCCTGAGCCGCCCCGCTATCGCGGCCAATGTTCGTAATACGAACATTGGCCGAAAACGGCGTCGACAAACCCGCCGCCTCTGAAACTCGCACCAACGAAGCCGTCCGCCGGAACTTGCCCGCCCGGCAATGTTCGTATTACGAACATTGGTCATGAGCACGAATCTTCATCCTAGGTTGGGCGCGTTGTTCGATTTTGCGGCGATACTGGAGGAGGCGGCCCGCGAAATGGCGAAGGAGGCGCGAAAGCGGGCGAACGAGCGCCGTCCGCGCACCCGGCGCGGAGCGACCTTGCGACCAGGTTCCGACACGCCGCTTTGGAACGCGCTGGCGGAAATGGGGCGCCCGCTTGTCCAGCGCCGCGGCGCGCGCGCCATCCTCGCCCGCGAACTCGGCGTCCACCGGGCGCGCGTCGGGGAATATTTCGACAAGCGTTCGGCGATGCCCGACGCGGAACGCGCCCTTCGTCTGTTCGTGCTGCTCGCGCACACCGCGCGTCGGGAAACCAAAACCAACGCGCCAGCCAATGTTCGTAATACGAACATTGGCGCGGAGGACTAGTCTGGTAATCAGCCGGGCGCGGTGCGGATCATTTCACGCTCTGCGGCAGGGCGAAGTAGCGCTTTTGCACGGCGTCGAGCACCGGGCCGGTCGGCGTCGCCTTGATGTCGGAGCCAAGCGGAAGCGTGCGCGAGGGTAGGAAATTGTTGATCAGGGCGCAGGTGTCGTTGCTCACCATGATGCCGAGGAGTTCTCCCGTCTTGCTAAGGACGAGGTCGCCGCGCGAGGGCGAGAAGTCGCCGAAGAGGCGGCGAACCAGTCGATTGTCGACCTTCACGTAGCCGGGGTTGCGCGGGTCGAGCTTGAAGGGCAGCTCGCCGTAGCCGGCGCCGCCCGCGCTGATGAGCACCGCCTCGGGAAACTTGAAGGGCTCGAGTGCGAGCAGGTAGGGCTCGCCGCCGAGCTGTTTCGCCTGCTCGGCGTTCACGGGCACGACGATCACGCGCGGATCGAGCGAGGCGAACTCGAGGCGCTCGGGACGCACCGCGGCGCCGCCGCGGGCGAGCGTGAGCTGGAGTCTGTCCCAGTCGGGCTGCTGGCCGGGCGCGCGCAGGTCGAAGGGCGTGTCGTCGACGTGCAGGAGAGCGACGGTGTCCTTGCCATCGCCGGCGAGGATGGTGCGGGTCTCGGGCGTTTTGTTGACCGGGCCAAGGAAGGTGGAGCGCGTCGCCTCTAAGCGCGCCGCCACGCGGCGGCGCTGAAAGGCCTCGAAGAGGGTGTTGGCGTTGATGGGCTGCGACTCGCGAATCTCCTTCGTGAGCTCGCCGGTTTTTTCCGCGATCTGGCCGGCGGCGGCGGCGATCTGCGTGGTGGTCTCCTGCACGCGCTGGCGCTCGGCGCGCTCGGCCTCCACCGCGGCGCGCAGGGTCTCGGTCTGCGATTGCAGGATCTGTTTTTCGCGCTCGGCCACGCCGACCTTCACCGCCATCTCCTCGGCGCGGGCGCGGGCGGCGGCCTCGGCCGCGGCGGTGCGGGCGAGTTCGGCTTCGCGGCGCTTCCCCTCGGCCTCGCGGGCGGCGAGTTCGCGGGCGAGTTCGGCGTTGCGCGCGCGCTCGGCCTCGGCGGCGGCGCGGGTGACGGAGAGATTTTGGTCGAGCTCGGCGGCGGTCTTCTCGGTGCGGGCGAGGTTTTCCGAGAGCTCGGCCTTGGCGCGCTCGGCGGCGAGACGCTCGGCCTCGGTGCGCTCCAGATTGCGCGCGATCTCGTCGCGCCGCGCTTGCTCGTCCTCCAAGGAGAGGCGCATCACCGCCACCATGTCCTGCTCGGGCGTGGCCGCGCCGGCGCCGGCCGCGGACGTCGCGGCGGCCGCCTGGGCGGTCGCAGCCGTGCGGCCGGATGCGACGGCGGGCTTGGCGTCCTCCCACCGCGTGAGCGCGAGCAGCGTCAGCAGCAGGAAGTCGCAGAGAATGAGGAGCAGCGTGCGGTTCATGGCGCGGGCCTCAGCGCGCGGGCGCGGGCGCCGCGGTGATCGCGTCCTGCGCGGCGAGGATGAGGGTGGTCTTGTAGGGGCGCACGTGGCGGATCTTCACCAGCGCCACGCAAGTGATGCCCAAGAGATTGGACGAGTAGGCGGCGAGGAGGTTGGGCTCGACCAGTCCGAGCACCTGGAGCACCAGCGCGGTGGCGGTGCCGCCGATACCGAGGTAGAGGCCGCCGTCGAAGAGGTTCTCCTCGTTCTCCATGAGCCGCAGCTTCACCAGCGGCGCGACCGGCCGGGCGTCGATGGAACGGATCTTGGCGAGGCACACCATATACATGGCGATCTGAAGGGCGCCGAAGAGCGCGATGGCGAGGAGCGAGTGGAGGTCCATGGCAAAAGAGGGCGTGACGGTTTTGAGCGAGGCGGGATCGGCAAGGCTCCCAAGCACGGGCATCGCCAGGGTGAGGCCTTCCAAGCGCGCAGGCGCGGAGCGGCCGAGGTAGGGTTCGGTGACGAGCAGAAAGGCCCCGGTGGCGACAAGCGCGAGCGCGCCCGCCCCGGCGTGAAACACCTTTTCCGAGCCGGCGTGGGGCGTGTCGCCGCCGCGCATGCCGCGATCGATGGCGCGCAGCACGAGATATGCGCCCGCCGCGCAGAGCGCAAAACGCAGGACCAAGGCCCAGCCGGAATGCAAAAGGGCGAGTTCGACTAGCGGACCCGGCGCTGGCGCGGGCTGGCGGTTGACCGGCACGACGCGGTCGAGGAGCAGACGCACCGCGCCCTGGCCCTCGCGCAGGGCGAGGCGCAGGTCCTCGTCGGCGTCGGCCGGATGCGTGCGACGATAGACGGCCACGCGCTCGGTCGAGCCGGCCTTGCCGCCGTCGGCCACCGCGGCGGCGAGCGTGAGCGTGAACGAGCCGCCGCCGGCGCGGGCGAGGCGGCCCAGCTCGGACCACGCCTCGCGCGTCTCCACGCCGCCGGCCACGGTGGTGAGCTGCCGCCAGTCGAGCCGGCGGCCGAGCGCGAGCAGGTCGATGAACATCGGCTCCAACGTCTCGCCCAGCGAGCCGCGGGCCAGGGCGGCCCGGGCCTCCTCCCGCCAGACGCGCGCGAAGACGGGCGAGAGGTGCTCGCCCTGCTGAAGCAGCGCGGCGAGCAGCACGAGAGCCTCGTAGGTCTGGCCGCCGGGCCGGGCGGCGGGCACGAAGCGTCCCGTGTCCTTCAGCTCGGCGAGCGCGAGCGTGTCGCGCACGGCGGCGAGGCGGGAGTTGGCCAAAAATCCGCGCAGGGCGGCGCGCGCCTCGGCAGTCACGAAGAAGCGCAGCACCGGCGCGCTCTCGCCCTTGGCCGCGGCGGCGCGGGCGGCGGGCTGACGGGTGAGCGGCAGCAAAAAGGGATCCTCCCCGCCCCACACCGCGAGCACCGGCTCGCGCTGGGCGAAGGTTCTGAGCGCGGTTTCCAGGCCCAACAGCTCCGAACCCGGGACGCCGGCCTCGCGCGCGCCGGCCAGCAGAAGGGCGGCCGCGCCGGGCTGGGCGGCGTCGAGTCGCGCCTCGGCCAGATCGGCCATATCCGGCGTGCCGCCGCCGGCGAGCTTGAGCAGCGCAGGGGAAAGCGAACCCAGGTGCACCGGCACGGCCCAGGCGGCCAGCACGAGCAAGGCGCCCAGCAGGAGCCCGGTCCAGACGCGCGCCGCGAAGGCGCGGCGGGCGGGCGGCGGGTGGGCGGCGGAGTCGGTCATCGCGGAGGCACTATTGGTTTGCGGGGCGGGAGGGCAAATCCACGCTCGCCCCGATTGACGGCTTTAACGTTTCTCTACCGACCCATGTCGCTCGCGATTGTTCACTACAACGCCTCCGTGCTCCGCCAAAAAGGCGAGCCTGTCACCGTTTTTGACGCAGGCCTGACCAAACTCGCGGCCGACATGGTCGCTACCATGCACGGCGCGCGCGGCATCGGCCTCGCCGCCCAGCAGATCGGCCGCGCCCTCCAGCTTTGCGTGATCGACCTGCGCGAGACCGACCGCGACTTTTCCTGGGAGCTCGACGGCGCCCAGCCTCCGCTTGAGCTCATCATGCCCATGGTGCTGGCTAATCCCAAGGTCGAGATCCTGCCCTCGGCCAAGACGGTCTACGAGGAGGGCTGCCTGTCCTTCCCCGACATCCGCGGCGACGTAGCCAGGCCCGACCTCATCCGCGTAACCTTCCAGGACGCGCAGGGCACACCCCACACCCTTCTATGCAACGGTCTCTTCGGCCGCTGCATCCAGCACGAGGTCGACCACCTCAACGGCACGCTCTTCATCGACCGCATGGACAAGGCGACCCGCCGTCCCATCGAACGCGCCATCAAGGAACTCGCGGACAAAACCAAGATCTCCTCCGCCTGATTACGCCGGGCCGCACGCCGGGCCCCAATTGTTCCACACCACGCTCACTCAGCCCCGCTGCCGTTTGCGTAAGGCTCCCCACCCCAAGCTTCCTGCTCCGAGCTCTCTGCCACGCCCTCTCCCCATGAGCCAGAAATCCGACGGCATGAACTACGCCCCCCAGGGCAAACCCCAGCCCGTGGTGCAGCCAGGCGAATTCGTCTTCGCCGCAACCAACCTCGATCATGGCCACATCTTCGGCCAATGCAACGGGCTCGTCGAGGCCGGCGGCCAGCTCAAGTGGGTTCACGACGCCGACACCGCCAAGGCCGAGGCCATGGCCGCCAAGTATCCCGGCGCCAAAGTCGCGCGCTCGCTCGACCAGATCCTCGACGACTCCGAGGTGAAGCTCGTCGCCGCAGCCGCCATCCCCAACCTCCGCGGCGCCCTCGGCTGCAAGGTCATGGAGGCCGGCAAGGACTACTTCACCGACAAGACACCCTTCACCACCCTCGACCAGCTCGACACCGCCAAGGCCGCCGTCGCCCGCACCGGCCGCAAATACGCCTGCTACTTCAGCGAGCGCCTCCACGTCGAGTCGGCCATGTATGCCACCGACCTCGTGCAACAGGGCGCCATCGGCCGCGTTGTCCAGGTGATCGGCTTCGGCCCCCACCGCCTCAACGCCCCCTCCCGCCCCGCCTGGTTCTTCAAGAAGGAACAATACGGCGGCATCCTCTGCGACATCGGCAGCCACCAGTTCGAGCTGTTCCTC
>JBDLWD010000016.1:0-3729 GCA_039804465.1 Verrucomicrobiota bacterium
CCCTTCGAGATCGCCAAGGTCGCCATCCACCAGGCCCGCGAGGCCCGCGTCGAGATCCTCAAGGTCATGCTCGGCTCGCTCCCCGCGCCCCGCAAGGACCTCAACGTCCTCGCGCCCCGCATCCAGACCATCCAGATCGACCCCGAGAAGATCGGCGCGCTCATCGGCCCCGGCGGCAAAAACATCCGCCGCATCGTCGAGACCACCGGCGCGGACATCGACATCTCCGACGACGATTCCGGCAAGGTCTTCATCTACTCCAACAACGGCGCCGCCATGGCCCGCGCGATCCAGGAAATCGACGCGGTGTGCGGCGGTGCCGGCGGTGGCGGCGGCCGCGGCGGCAACGCCGGCGGCCCCCCGCTCGAGGTCGGCAAGATCTACACCGGCCGCGTGACCGGCGTGAAGGACTTCGGCGCCTTCGTCGAGTGCCTCCCCGGCCGCGAGGGCCTCTGCCACATCTCCGAGCTCGCCGACTTCCGCGTGCGCCGCACCGAAGACGTGGTCAAGATGGGCGACTCCATCACCGTGAAGTGCATCGGCATCGACGAGAAGACCGGCAAGGTCCGCCTCTCGCGCAAGGCCGCGATGAAGGAGCTCGAGACCCAAGGCCAGCCCGCCGCCTCCGGCGAACAGGCCCCCGCCGCCAACGCCTGATCACAGATCTCGCTAAGATAACGGTCTGAACGGCCGTTCCCCCAAACCCGCGAGCGCGTCCACCGCCTCGCGGGTTTTTGTTTTGGGAACGCGCACATTTCTCGCCCTGCTAGCCGGTCTCGGATCCGTTTCAGCCTTGGCAACCCGTCCGCCGGCCGAGTCCTCACAGACTCCCTACCTCGCTCGACAAAGTCACCCGCCTGCGGCCACCTTTTCGACTCATGTCCGCGCCCGCCCAATCTTCCGCCGCCTCACTCGCGCCCTCCCCCGCCGCCATCCGCTACGCGCGGCCGGAATTGCTCGCGCCCGCCGGCGACTGGGAATGTGCCCGGGCCGCGGTCGAAAACGGGGCCGACGCCATTTTCTTCGGCCTCGAGCGCTTCAACGCCCGCATGCGCGCCCACAACTTCACCGTGGCCGACCTGCCGGACCTGATGGCATTCCTCCACCGCCGCGGCGTGCGCGGCTACGTCACTTTCAACACCCTCGTCTTCACCGACGAGCTCGCCGACGCCGCCGACTACCTCCGCGCCATCATCGCCGCCGGCGTCGATGCCGCCATCGTCCAGGACGTCGGCATCTGCCGTCTCATCCGCCGCCTCTCGCCGGATTTTCCCATCCACGGCTCCACCCAGATGACCGTGACCAACGACGCCGGCGTGCAATTCGCCCGCGACCTCGGCGCCGAGCTCGTCGTCCTCGCCCGGGAAAATTCCATCAAGGAAATCGAGCACATCCAGGAGGCCCAGCGGGCCTCCGGCCTGCCGCCGCTGCCGCTCGAGACCTTCGTTCACGGCGCCCTTTGCGTCGCCTACTCCGGCCAGTGTCTCACCAGCGAGTCTCTCGGTGGGCGCTCCGCCAACCGCGGCGAGTGCGCCCAGGCCTGCCGCATGCCCTACGGCCTCGTCAGCGACGGGCAACCCGTCGACCTCGGCGACCGCGCCTACCTCCTTAGCCCGCAGGATCTCTCCGGCCTCGACGTCCTGCCCGACCTCGTGCGCGCCGGCGTCGCCTCGCTAAAGATCGAAGGCCGCCTCAAATCCCCCGAATACGTCGCCAGCATCACCCGCACCTACCGCCAGGCCCTCGACCGCGTGATGGCAGAGCTCAACGGCCCGCCCTCCACCCCGGGAACGCCAAGCTCCACCTCGGCCTCCGCGCCCACCGCAGTCGCCCCCTCAACCCCGGCCCCCGCCCATTCCGCCGCCCAATCCATTAGTCAATCAATGATTGACGAAACTGCCGGCCGCCAGTCGCCACGCTTTGACCCCGCCGCCGCCAAATACGAGCTGAACATGGCCTTCTCCCGCGGCCTCTACACCGGCTGGTTCCGCGGCATCAACAACCAGGAACTCGCCCACGGGCGCTTCGGCACCAAGCGCGGCGTTTTTCTCGGCCAGGTCTCGCGGGTCGGCCCCGACTTCGTCGCGCTGCGGCTCGAAGCCCCCGCGAAGCCAGGCGACGGAGTGGTCTTCGACGCCGGAAAACCCGCCGAAGGCGAGGAGGGCGGACGTATTTACCAGCTCAATACCGACGCGCGCTCCGGAGAGACTTTTCTGCGCTTTGGCCACGGCGACCTCGATTTCAGAAAAATCCGCCCCGGCCAACGCGTTTGGAAAACCAACGACCCCGCCCTCGACCGCGAACTGCGCGCCACCTTCGCCGGAGAAAAAATCCGCCACACCCGCCCGATCCGCGCCGAGGTGCACGGCCACGCCGACGCCCCGCTCACGCTCATCCTGGAGGACGGGCTCGGCCATGTTGTCCGCGAGAAATCCGCGATGCCGCTCGCCGTCGCCGAAAAACAGGCGCTCGACACCGCGAGGCTGCGCGACCAGCTCGGCCGCCTCGGAGGCACCCCGTTCCACCTCGAAGAAATAGAAAACCGGCTCGAAGGGTCGCTCATGCTCCCGGTCAGCGAGCTGAACCGCCTCCGCCGAGACGCCGCCGCCAAACTCGACGCCCTGCGCGCCGCCCCCAAACGCTGGACTCTCGTCGAGACCGAGGACAAGGCCGCCCAAACCCATAGTCCATCATTGACTGACAATACTCCGGGGGCCGCCTCCTCCGACACGCCCGCGACGCTGCGGATCATTCCGCTGGTTCGCGATTTCGCGCAGCTCGAGGCCGCGCTCGCCTGCGGCGTGCCCTTCGCCGACCTCTACTGCGAGTTCGAGAATCCCAAGCACTACCGCGAGGCCGTGCAGCGCTTCCGCGCCTGGCAGTCCGAATCTTCATTGGTCCTTGGACATTGGGCATTGGACATTCCGGCGCCGCAGGCGCCGGCGATCTGGCTGCTGCCGCCGCGCGTCTTCAAGCCGGCCGAGGATTGGATTCTCAAGCAGGTCCTCTCTGCCGAGGCCGACGGCATCCTTGTGCGCAATCACGAGCACCTGCGCTTCTTCCCCGCCGCCGCGCCCTCCCTGCGGCTGCGCGGAGACTTCTCGCTCAACGTCGCCAACCCCCTCAGCGCGGAGTATTTCCTTTCCCGATACAATCTGGAGCGCGTGACGGCCAGCTACGATCTCAACGTCGCCCAGCTCGAGGCCCTGCTGAAGGGCGCGCCCGCCTCGCGTTTCGACCTCACGCTGCACCAGCACATGCCCATGTTTCACATGGAGCACTGCGTGTTCTGCGCGTTTCTCTCCAAGGGAAAGGATTACCACGACTGCGGCCGCCCCTGCGAAAAGCACCGCGTCGCCCTCCGCGACCGGGTGGGCGCGCTGCTGCCGCTCAAGGCCGACGCCGGCTGCCGCAACACCGTCTTCAATCCTCGCGCCCAGACCGGCGCGGAGTTTGTCGATCGCATGGTCGCCCTTGGCGCGCGCCACTTCCGCGTCGAATTCGTAGACGAGTCCGCCGACGAGGTGACCCGCACGCTGCGCGCCTATGAAAACCTGTTCTCCGGCCGCACCAGCGGCGCGGAACTATGGCGGGAACTGAAACTCCTCAACCAAATGGGCGTCACCCGCGGCCAGCTCGAGACCGCGCCGCAGGTGATCTTCAAGAAACGCTGAGGGCGGACGGCAGGCGGGGTAGCCCAGCCTCAAAGCCGTGACTCGGCGGGCAGGC
>JBDLWD010000017.1:0-3446 GCA_039804465.1 Verrucomicrobiota bacterium
CTCCGGACGGAAAAACGGCTCGCCTAGGCGAGAAAGCGCCTCGGACGGAATGCCCGGTCCACGGTCCTCGACCACCAGCTCCACCTGACCGCTTTCGGCCCGGGCACGCACGACGATATCACCGTCGCGACCGGCGTGGCGAATCGCGTTACGCACCAGATTGGTCACCGCGCGGGTGAGCAGATCGGAATCAGCCAGCGCAGCCAGCCCGTCGGGCACGTCGATTGTCACGGCGTCGGCCGCCGCCTCACGGGCCACGGCGCGGGCAGCCAGTGGCGCGAGTTGCACCCGAGTCCGCACCGCCTCGCGTGGCAGCAGGCCGGCGCGGGTGAAGGCAAGCAGCTCGGCGACGAGATCCGACATTTGACCGACCTCCTCGCGCACATCCGCCACGGAGGACTGAAGCCCGGCGGGCGCCCGCTCCTCGAGGATACCTACTCCCATCTGCATTCGCCCTAGCGGAGAGCCAAGCTCGTGGGCGATATCACCTAGAAATCGTTTTTGCCCGTCGACCAGACGCTCCAAGCGAGCCGTCATGCGGTTGATCGAGGCGCCTAGCGCGGCGAGCTCGTCGCGGCCTCGCTCGGGCACGCGAGTGTCAAAGCGCCCGCCGGCGATGGCCTCGGTCGCACGGCCCAGCCGCCGCAAGGCCCGCGAGTGCGCGAGCACGAAGGGCAACCAGAGCAGAACGGATCCGGCAATCGCGGTTCCGCCCAGGGCCAGCCCGATGTCGAGATCGAGAAAATCCAGGAGACGCCAGAGCCCGGGAACGCGAATGACAAACACCTCGCGAGGCCGGCCTGGAATACCGAGTTGAACGGCGAGCCAGAACTCCGCCGGGTCACCGTCACGCAAAAGCAGACGCGGTTCTCGCGGGACGGGCGGGGCGGGACGCGGTCCTCCTGATGATCCACCAAACTCAGGAGGACCGGAAGCCGGGCGTCGGCTCGTCGCGGGCAGCTTTTCCCGAAACAAGGTCGGCAGTTCGCCCACGTCGCCCGCGATCCGGTGCAGGCCGTCGCCGTAGATTGCGATGCGCACACCCTGCTCGGCGGATACGCGCTCCAGCGTTTCATCCCATTCGCGTCGCGGCAAGTTGCGCAGGTCACCAAAGGTCGCCTCGGCAAAGCCCTGGGCGTTTCGCCCGATGGGGCCGGAGATAAGGGCGTTCCAAGTAAAACCGCCGCCGGAGCCAAGCAGACACATTCCACCCAGACCGGCGAGAAGCAGGAGATTCAGGAGCAGCCAAAAAGATACCTTCAGGGCGAGGGGCAGGCGCATGGCGGTCGGGGCTCAGGCTAACGGCGATGCAGGATCCACAAGCATGTAGCCTGCGGAACGCAGGGTGCGGATGAAGCGCGGCTGGCGTGCGTCGTCGCCGAGTTTTTTTCGCAGCGCGGAGATGTGAACGTCGATCGAACGATCAAAGACGTCGTAGTGCCGGTCGCGGATCTCATCGAGCAGCGCCTCGCGGGTGCGCACACGTCCATGGGCGCGAACGAGCGCGGCGAGCAGATCGAACTCCACCGGCGTAAGGGTGAGCGGTTGGTCGGACAGCAAGGCGAGGCGCGCCTCGGGCCGCACGCGCAGCGGGCCCACCACCATCTCGAGCGGCGGGGCCGCGGCGGGCTTCGAAGCGGCGGCCCCGCGAGGGGCGCGACGGAGCACGGCGCGAAGGCGGGCGAGCAGCTCGCGCGAGGAAAACGTCTTGGGCAGATAATCGTCGGCGCCGACCTCCAATCCCGCGATGCGGTCGGTCTCGTCACCGCGCGCGGTCAGCATGAGCACCGGCAACTCGCCGGCGCGCCGGATGCGGCGCAACACCTCGAAGCCGTCCATTCCGGGCAGCATGACATCTAGGATAACCGCCTGCCAGGGCGCGCCGGGATCGGTGGCACGTATCGCCCCGGCGGCCCCGTCGTGCTCGGCGGTCACGTCAAAACCAAGCGGGGTGAGATAATCCGTGACGAGGCGGCACAGTTTGCGGTCGTCATCAATCATCAGAATCGCAACGCGACCGGGGACGACGGCGGGAGCGGAGGCAGGGTCCATGACCGTCACGCAATCAAAGGCCTGCCCGGAAGGCAGGCATCTTTACGCTAGCTTAACTTTTTCGCGCGACGGCTCGTTTCACCGGCGCCGTCGGGGCGCAGGACGGATCAAATCGAGAAATCGCCGCGGCCGCTAACCTCGTGAAGTCCGCACTCGCGCTTGAGTCCGCCGAAACGGGTCTCTTCCTCGGTTTGCCCGGGCTGAAGCGGAGCGCTGCTATGCCAGTCGCCGACGGAGACGTAGCCGTTGTCCCACAAGGGATGATAAGGCAGACCGTGCTCGGTCAGGTAGCGGTGCACGGTGCGGTTGTCCCAATCGAGGATGGGGTGAACTTTGGTGATCTTGTTTTGCACCTGCACGAAGCCCAGATTTTCGCGGGTCGAAGACTGGGCACGGCGAAGGCCGGCGAGCCAGGCGGTGGCGCCGAGTTCGCGCACGGCACGATCCATTGGCTCCACCTTGTTTTCCAAGTTGTAGGCCTTGAGGCCATCGAGCCCCTGGTCCCAGCGCTTGCCCTCCAGCGCCTCTTGCTGCGCCGCGGTGCGAAGGGGCAGGTAGGTCTTGAGGTTTAGCCTGAGCTTTTTGGTCAACTCGGAGGCGAAACGGTAGGTCTCGGGAAACAGGTATCCGGTGTCGATGAATACGACCGGGATAGCCGGTGCCACACGGGTGGCGAGATGCAGCATCACCGCCGACTGGATGCCAAAACTGGTGGTAAGGATGAGCTTGTCACCAAATTCCTCGACCGCCCAACGCACTCGCGCCTCGGCGGATAAAGGGGACAAATCGGGCGCGATGACGGCTGACAAACTACTCATGCGAGCTATCATTGGTTAATTGGGCAGGAAAGTAAAGTAAGCAGGCCAAGCGCCTCTACCGACACGGGCATAGGCTTCGCCAGGTAGTTCCCCGACAAACGGGGGAGTGTCTCCGAAGCTCTGAGGTTACCCCCGTTTGGTGGACAGGAAGCGCGGCAAAGCCGAAAAGGAACCTGCTGCCGCGCCACAGACCAAACCAGCCTACACCGAAGAGTATAACCGCGAGGTGATCGCCCACATGGCGAGCATCGGCCAATCGCTCAAGCAGACCGCCACCCATTTCGGGGTGTCGGCCTTCGCCTCGACGGGAGAGCCCGGAGGCCGAGTTGCGCAGCTGCGCAAGGAGAATCGAGAGCTGCAGGCTCGCTGCGAGATCCTAAAAAACGGTCGGCATCTTCAGCAGCCCGTCGTCGGGCGATACGGGGCGAGTCGGAAGATGAAGACGTAGCATCCCATCACGCTTTTGTGCGAGACGCTGGAGGTTTCCCGCAGCGGCTGCCACGCATCGGCCTCGGGCGCGAACCAACGTCGAGCCCGTGCCGACGACGCCCTGCGTCCGAAGCTGCGCGCCGCTTT
>JBDLWD010000018.1:0-4238 GCA_039804465.1 Verrucomicrobiota bacterium
AGCATCGCCGCCACCGCCTGAATCAAAACCAACCCCGCCACCGCCACCACCGTGACACGCTGCACGTATTGCCAGACGATCAACCACGGCAACCCGACCATCACAAACGCCGCCGCCGCCAAAATCCGACTCTCGGCCAAACCGCGCTCTAGGTCGATCAGGCTGCCCGTATCCGAAAAAATCCTCCCCATGAGCGGGAGGCATATCACCACGCCATACTGCACGAACGACCACAGCACCGCGCGCCCCATCGTATCCACCAGCGCCGCGATCAAAAAGACCGGCGCGAAAGCAGCCGCATGCACCAACAGCATCACCAGCGTGCTCAAGACGATATCCGCCGCAGGCATGCCGTTGAACAACCACCAAGGCAGCGCGAGCAACACCGGCCCGACGAAGAAAAGCATCGCGGCGGTAAGCGCCTTCGCGACCAAGAGTTGCCCCCCGGAGATCGGTCGTGTTCGCCAAAACACCTGCGCGCGCTGCGGCGCATCCGCCTGCACGAGCCACGCGACGAGCACCGCGCCCGCGAGCATGGTCAAACCGGTCAGCGCGATGTTCAGCCGCAGCGCCAGAGTATTATCATCAGACGTAAACTCCGGGGCCGTGAGCACCCAGGCTGCAAGCCCGAGCTTAGCCGCGAATAGCCCCATCCAGCCAAGCCAAGGCCAGCGAAGGAGCCGCAAATCTTTGCGCACGAAACTGAGAATGGCTGACATGGGGGTAGAAAATTAAGGGTTCGGTAGTGATTTCGTGTCCGCACAGCGGATCGCCGCATTCATGAAAACTTTTCGCTCCTCGGCATAACCAGAGGACGGCTCAGGCAGACTCAGCTCCCAGCGTGTCACGCTCAACGACGCCGCCCGCACCGTGCCTAAGCGAAATGGTAACAGCTGCTGCTCTTCGTCTCCTTCATCCGTGCTAACCAAACGAACTTCCGCCGGGCGCAATGGAGTCCTGAATGTATCCAAAAGCGGATACGATGGTCGACTGCTCTGCGCGATTATCACGCATTGGCCCTTGCCGTTTGAATCGTAACCTATGAATCCCCACCGGTGCGCGGCCTCAACCCGCGTCTCGCGATTTCGCATCGCCCGCTCCGCTTCAGGCCATACCGGCATCCAAAAACTTTCTGACGCCGCCGGCACTCCCATCCCGGCAACTCCCGCCAGCCCGAGCACCACCACAAAGAGCCCCGACACCCGCCGCCGCACCTGATACGCAAACACCACGCCCACCCCCACCACCACCAGCGCAAGCAAAGTGCTCAACCACAGCGGAGGCGCAGGCTCGCGTCGCAGATACACCGCGCAGCAGAGCAACACACCGCCCACCACGGGCACCGCCAGCAGCACCTGCCACATCTCGCGCGCATAGGCTCCCGCCAGCAAACCGAGCGCCACAAAAAGCCCCTGCACCAAGGCCCAATCCGCTGCCGCCAAGCCGAGATCCCGCAACGAAAACCCCGCCGCCAGCCACACCGGAGCGAGCAACAGCACGGGAACGGCGACCAGAAATAAAAACGCCCCCGCCGCCTTGCCTCGCAGCAATTGCCCGCGACCGATGGGCCTCGTGGACGCAAACGCCGTCCCGCTCCACGGCTTGTCCTCAAACGCTATTTGTAGCACGATCATTGCGCCCGCCACCGCCTCGATGCCATTGAGCAGACCGACCAAAGAACCCAACAGCCCGAGATCGGTCTCAAAGTCGTTCGCCTGCATCAGCCGCCACACGCACCAAGCCTTGCCCGCGATCAGCGCATACCACGCGAAGAGCGGCAGGCGCACGCGCTCCCAATCCTTGCGCACGAGATGAGCGACGAGGTTCATGCGACGGCGACAGCGGACGCGTTTTTAGTTTCCGCCCGGCCCGCCCGGGCGAGCGCGATAAAGATTTCGCGCATGGTCATCGGATGCGCCACGACCGAGGCCGACGGAAAGCACGTCCGGCACGCCGCCTCCGTGCCCAGCCCATCGTAGGCACTCTCGACGAAGCGAACGAGTTGCCCCGCCCGCTCAAAGCCATGCCAGCTCTTAGGCAAGGCCAACCCGCCCTTCGGCTCCTCGTGCAACGAAACCTCCACGCGCCGGAACCGCGCTTGCAGCGCCTCCGTGCTCTCGTCGATCCGCTTGCGGCCCGCGTCCAGCAACACCACGCGATCACAAAACCGCTCCACCTCCTCTATGTCGTGCGACGCAATCAACACCGTCCATTCGCCCAGCGCCGATACCTCCAGGATGCTTTTCACGAACTCTTCCCGCACCAGCGGATCGAGCCCACTGAAGGGCTCGTCGAGCACCAGCAACTCCGGCCGGTAGGCGAGCGACGAGAGCAACGCCGCCTTCATCAACATGCCGCGCGAGAGCTGGTCCAGCCGGCGGTCCAGCGGCAGATCGAGCTGGTCGAGCAAGGTGCGCTCCAGCACGCGATCCCAACGCGGATAAAACGGCCGGCAGTAATCGAGAAACCGACCTACCGTCATCCAGCGCGGCAGCTCCTGGTTCTCCGAGACGTAGCCGATGCGGCGAAACTCCGCCGGCCCCAGCCGCCGCGAATCCACCCCCAGCACACTCGCCCGACCAGTCGAGGGCACGATCAGGTTCATCAGCAGTTTGATCGTGGTAGACTTACCCGCCCCGTTCGCCCCGAGCAGCGCCGTCACTCCCCCGGCCGGAATGGCCAGATCGAGCGCATGCACCGCCTCGTGCCGTCCGTAGCGACAGGTCAGTCCTTGGGTTTCGATGATGTTCATAAAATTAAAAATTCAGCACGCCCTACTCGCCGCCGAGCCGCCTCCAGTGGTCGCCCACGCCGTCCTGCACTTCATCGAGCGTGAGCCCTAGCTTCTTGGCCTCGACCACCAGCCGCTCCACCTCCGCGCCGAGCAGCGCCGCCCGATCACGACGCGATCCCGCCACCGGCTCCGCCACCACGCTGCCCACCGCCGGCGTCGTCACCAAAACACCCTCCGCCACCAGCGCCGCCACGACTTTGTGCGCCGTGTTGGGATTCACCTTCAGCTCCTGACTCAACACCCGCACCGAGGGAAACCTATCCCCCGGCCGCAGCTGCCCCGCCACCACCGCCCGCTTCACCGCGAACAATATCTGCTCCGCGACCGGCAAACCCTGCTTTAGCTCGATGGAGAAAGGAAGCACACTGTATTACCAACACTAGAACAGATAGGACAGCAAGCGGAAAAGGCAAACACCCAACGAAACACATGCATTTCGCGCCTCCGCCGCTCCGCTCTACCCGAGGCACTTCACCGCCAGCTCGCGCAACACTCCGGGCTCGTCCTTCGGGCGCTGGATGATCGCCTCGAAGGCCTCCGCGAGCGCGATCTGTATGTCGATGTGGTGCTTGAGCGGCCAGGCCTTGGCCCCGGCGGCGAGTTTACCCACATACCACGCGTTCTGACTGAAGAGGTTCGCGGCGTTCTTCTCGCCCGCGCCGACGAAATGCTTCCCGAAGGACGAGGCGGCGCGCTCGATGGCGAACTTGTCCGGCGCGCGCCCGCCCTGCGGGGCCAACGCGCGGAGCTGGATGAGCAGGCGGTTGCGGTTCTGCATAGAGCTGAGCAGCGGCCGCGCGCTCTCCCCGGCGTAGAAATGACGGTCGAAAGCCGCGAGCGTGCCGCGCAGATCGCCGCGGAAAAAGAGCTCGGTGGCCTCGAAGAAGTCGCCCTCGGCGAGGTTGGGCGTCAGGTCCTCGACGTCGGCCTCGGTGATTTTTTTGCCCGAGTCGGCGTGGGCGGCGAGCTTGTTGACCTCGCTCACGAGGAAACGCGTGTTGGCCCCGCTGCGGGCGAGCAGGAGCGAGAGGGCGTCGCGCTCGATCTCGACCCCGAGCGACTTCGCCTCGGCGAGGGCGGTGAGGGCGAGCGCCTCGGCGGCGTCCTCCGCGCTGGCCGCGCCGACGAAGGTGAAATCGGCGTTCTTCTCGCACCACTTGTAGAAACTTTTGCGACGATCGACCGGCGCTGCGGTGATAAGCACGGCGACCTCGGCCGGGTTGACGGACTCGAGGACGGACTGGAGGTGCTCGACGGCGGTCTTGACCGACTCGGTGTTGCCGGTGCGCGAGTCGGCGAGGAAGTTGACGTCCTTGAACCAGACGAGGCGGCGGCCGCCGAACATCGAGACGGTCTGCACGCTGTCGCGGAAACGGGCGATGGCGGCCTCGACCTCGTCCACGTTGTTGGCGAAGCCGGCGATCGTCTCGCGGGAGAACTCATC
>JBDLWD010000019.1:0-2719 GCA_039804465.1 Verrucomicrobiota bacterium
GGCTTCGCGCTGGTCGCCGCCGTGTCCGGCCTCTCCTGGCTCGTGCTCCACCGCTGGCACGACAGCTACTCCCCCTCCGACAAATGAAATCACCCGCGCTTTCCCGTCTCGCCTTCGCCGCGACCGTCCTGCTCGGCCTGTCCGCCTGCGGAAAAAATGACCCCGCCCCCGCCGACGGCTCCGGCGCGCCCGCCGCGACCAAAATCACCGTCCAGCTCGACTGGTTTCCCGAGCCCGAGCACGGAGGTCTTTTCCAGGCCCAGGCCAAGGGCTGGTTCCGCGAGGCCGGTCTCGATGTCACCCTCGTGCCGGGCGGCCCCAACGCGCTCGTCAACCAGCGCGTCGGCACCGGCCAGGCCCAGATCGGCCAGGGCGAAAGCGTGACCACGCTGCTCGACACCCACAAGGGGCTGCCCCTGCTGCAGGTCGCGGCCGTGTTTCAAAACGACCCGTCCGTTTTCCTCCTCCACGCCGAGAACCCCGTCCGCGACTTCAAGGACCTGAACGGACGCAAGATCATGGCCCGCCCGGGCTGGGTTTTCCTCGATTACCTGCGCCAGAAATACGCCATCGATTTCACCATCATCCCCTTCAACTTCTCGGTCTCAAACTTCATCGCGGACAAGAACTTCATCCAGCAGGGCTTCTACATCGCCGAGCCCTACTTCATCACCCAGGGCGGAGCGCCCGCGCCCCGCTATCTCTACGCCTGGGACGCCGGCTACGATTCCTACGGCGTGCTCATCGCCAATTCCGAGTGGGCGAAAAATCATCCCGCCGCGCTTCGCGCTTTCCTCGCCGCCTACATCCGGGGCTGGGACGACTACCTGCACGGCGACCCCGCCCCCGCCCATGCGGCCATGAAGCAGGCCAACGACAAGAACACCGACGCGTTCCTCGAGTTCTCCCGCAAAATGATCATCGACGAGAAGCTGGTCGTCGGACGCGACGCCACCGACTCCGCCCGCATCGGCCGCCTCGATCCCGCCCGCTACTCCCGCCAGATCCAGATCATTGAGGACCTCAAGCTCGCGCCCGCCGGAGCCTTGAAGGTGGAGGCCGTGATGAGCGCCGACTATCTTCCGGTCGCGAATTAAAGTGTCTTTCTCGGTCCCCAATTTTTCGCCCCTGCATTGCCGTGGCCTGACGCTGGATCTCTCGATCCCACGCATCATGGGCATCGTCAACACCTCGCCGGATTCCTTTCACGCCGACAGCCGCCTGCCCGAACTGGACGCCGCCCTGGCGCACGCGCGCCGGCTCGTCGCGGAGGGTGCAGATCTGCTGGACGTCGGAGGCCAATCCACGCGCCCCGGCTACGTCGAGATCACCGACGCGGAGGAGATCGCCCGCACCGCGCCGCTCATCCGCGCCTTGGCCGCAGAGTTTCACCGCCTGCCGCTTTCCATCGACACCTACAAACCCGCCGTGGCCGAGGCCGCGATCGAGGCCGGTGCGCATATCGTGAACGACATCCACGGACTCCAGGGGCCCGGAGGCTCCGTTCTCGCCCGGCTGGCCGCCTCCTCCGGCGCTACCCTGGTCGTGATGCACAACGACCCCGCACTGCGCGAAGCCGCGCCCGAAGCCGATCCCTTGCCCACCGTGCTCGGGTTTCTCGAGCGTTCCATCGGCATCGCCGTCTCCGCCGGGGTGCCAGCCGACAGGGTCGTGGTCGACCCCGGCATAGGCTTCGGCAAAACCCAGCCGCAAAACGTCGCCCTGCTGCGCCGTCTCTCCGCCCTCCATTCGCCGGGGCGTCCCGTCCTGCTCGGCGTTTCCCGCAAATCCATCTTCGGCCACCTTCTGCCCGAACTCGCCACCTCCGCGGACCGGCTGGAAGCCACCCTGGCGGCCACCGCGCTCGCCGTCGCCCAAGGAGTTCAGCTGCACCGCGTGCATGACGTGGCGCCGGCGAGGCGGGCCGCGCTCACCGCCGCCGCCTTCGCGCCCGGCCGCTGAGGAGGCTCGGAGCGCTTTCGCTTTGCGCATCCGGCCGCTCTTTGCGCCTATCGATCCATGCTCGCGACCATCCACCTCAAAAAACTCCGGTTCCACGGCCGGCACGGCGTCCTGCCGGAGGAGGCCGTCCTCGGCCAGCCCTGGATAATCGACCTGGATCTGGTGGTCGACATCGCGCAGGCCGCCGCGACCGACGACCTCGCCCACGCGGTCAACTACGCCGACGTGTATTCACTTTGTCAGCACATCGTCGTGAACGAGCGTTTCGCCCTCGTGGAAGCCCTCGCCAACCGGATCCTTTCCTCCGTGCTTGCCGCCCATCCCCGAGTTAAATCGGCCACCGTCACGGTCCACAAACCCCAAGCCCCCATCCCCGGCATCCACGACGGGATAGCGATCACGGCCACGCTGGCCCGCACCTGAGGCCCGAGACCGAGGACCGCCGTGGCACTCCCCGACCCCGTCATCGCCTATGTCGCCCTGGGTTCCAATCTGGGCGACCGTCGCGGGCACCTGGAGGCCGCCTTCGCCGCCCTTGACCGCCTGCCCGGCACGCGGCTGCTGGCGCGCTCGGGGCTCTACGAAACCGCCCCGGTGGGACCGCCGGGACAACAAGACTACCTGAACGCCGCGGCGGAGCTTTCGACCGCCCTGGAACCGCTCGAACTGCTCGAGGCGCTCTTGTCGATCGAGCAGGCGCGCGGGCGAGTCAGACGCGAGCGCTGGGGTCCCCGCACGCTCGATCTCGATCTGCTGC
>JBDLWD010000020.1:0-2692 GCA_039804465.1 Verrucomicrobiota bacterium
CATGGCCCAGGATGTAACGGATGACATCGGCCATGCGCTTGTCGGGAACGGCCAACGTGTCGGTCGAAAGCTTCTCGATCACGCCAAGGGGATCCACCTCCACCTGATCGCGCGCCGGGCGCCGGCCTCGCATCAGCCCGTCGAGGATGGACGCGGCCAGACCGCCGATCTGCTCTCCGGCGAAGCGAACGCCCGACTGCGGCGGATAAGACGCCTCGCTCAGCAACTCGTCGTAGTCCGATCCCAATACGGCGACATCGTTCGGCACAGATATGCCCGCGAATAGGCACGCGTCTATCACCCGCCGCCCGACGCTCGGCCCCCAGCACAACAAAGCCACGGGTTTGGGCAGCTTTTTCAACCAGGCGACAAGCTCCGCATGCCGGTCCAGCTGGTTGAAAAACTGGCACGCGAAGCCTCGCTGCCCCAGCACCTGCTCGAACGCGTGAAACTGGGTTTGCACATAGTCCTTGTCCGGATTCCCCACGTAGCCGAAGTGCGTGAAGCCGCGCGAGCGGAACATATCCGCCGCCATCCGGGAGGTTCCCTCGAGACTGCCGATGACGCGGGGAAAATCGTATCCGGCCAGGCGGATGGAAGACACGTTCACCACCGGCAGACCCGTCGCGCGCAACTCCGCGCCGAGCGCCGCCGAGCCCACTCTCGCGATGATCCCGTCGATACGCACTCCCTCCGGTTTGCGCAGGGGCTCGTCCGTCCCCAACGGTTCGATGTGCACATGCCACGGCCCGTGATCGCGGGCGTATTCCAGGATGCCGGCGGTGATGCGCCGGCCCCACGAGGTCGAGGTCTCAACGCAGATCAGAATCGATGGAACGCGGACGAGGGAACACACGGCATGCAGAAGCGTTATGAGGCGGACGTAGCGATTGGGGAGGGATCGGTTAACGATCGGGTAAACTCCGCGAAAAACGATCTCTTCTCATGCGCCGAAACCCAGGGGACTTGCGAGTAAAAAACCGACGCGGGCGGAGATGGCGCATAACTCCACAATTCCTGCGTCCGCCTTACATATCCTCCCGGGCTGCCGCCTGCTACTCTGAGATTCGGCCAAAATCCATTTCGTGTCATGAAATCCAACCGTCGCGCCTTCACGCTTATCGAACTGCTCACCGTCATCGCCATCATCGGCATACTTGCGGCGATCCTTATCCCCACCATCGGCAAGGTGCGTTTGCAGGGCAAGTCCGCCCAGTCCAGCGGCAATCTGCGCGAGATCGGCCGCGCCCTCATCATGCTCGCAGAGCTAAACAAGGGGAAGTTCCCCTCGGGTGAATTCGATCCCGGCACGCCCACGGGCTCGATCCCTTACAACTTTTGGAAAGCCGAGCGCGGTGTTCCTTCCATCCTCTACTCGCAAAAAGCCACGGGCCAAAAGGCTCAATACGGGGCTTGGTATGGCCAGCATAAGCCCGTGATCGATGGCACCGTGCTATCAAGCCCGCTGCGCGAGAGCGATACTTCAGACGTGCTCTGCGCCATTTCCTATGGCTACAACTGGGAAATCACCCGCACTGGCAAAAATTTGAATCTCACCGCGCTCCATCCCATTTCGCAGACCATGCTCGTCGGAGACGTTTTCAAGACCAACCAGATGAAGGCCGGCACTCTGCACGCCCGCAACGGCGCCACGGCGGAATACGCCCGCAACGGCCGCGCACTCGTCGCCTACATCGACGGCCATGTGAAATCCCTGACCCAGGCCGAAGTGGACGAAATCAACGCCAACACGACCCCCAACGCCAAACGCGCCTGGGGACTCTGATTCGGCAACGCATACGCCCGAGTATCTCGGGAAATGATTCCCTCCGCTCCATAGGTTTCTTCGCACCAGCTCCACCATGTCTGTCCTGCCAATGCCGGCTTTGGCGCCGTCCGATCAAGTTAGAGCCGCCTATCGCAATCCGGTTTTGCCAGGTTTTTACCCGGACCCGTCGGTCGTCCGCGTCGGGGCTGACTATTACCTGATCAACTCCACGTTCCAGTATTTCCCGGCCATCGTCATCTCGCACTCGCGGGATCTCGTCCACTGGCGCCAGATCGGCCACGTGTTCAACAACGCGGAGGAACTGGACCTCTCCGGCTTTTTCGACGGATGCGGCATCTGGGCGCCAGACATTTCCTACCACGACGGTTACTTCTATATTTTTTACTGTCTGGTCCAGTTGACGCCGGATCGCACCGTGAATGTCCGCGGCAACTACATGGTGCGTTCTCGCGACATCCTCGGCCCCTACTCGAAGCCGGTCCAGCTCACCACCGAGGGCAACGACCCTTCCCACTTCGTCGACGACGACGGGGCCCACTACATGCTCTATGCGGCCGGCATACCCCGCGGCAAAGGCGTGAAGATCGTTCGCCTGTCCGACGATTGCAGCCGCGTGGTTGGTTCGCCCGGCTGGCTCGAGTTTGAGCCTGAGAAACGAGCGCCCGAAGGCCCGCATCTGCTCAAAAAAGACGGTTACTACTACCTGACCATGGCCGCCGGCGACGGTGTCTATCGGGGACATCATCAAGTCGTCGCACGCTCCCGCCACGTGCTCGGCCCCTACGAACCGAGCCCGCACCCGGCTTTTATCGTGGAGCGCTCACCCGACGCGTCTTTCTACCACCACGGTCACGCCAAGCTCGTGGAAACACCCGACCGCGGCTGGTGGTGCGTCTATCTCAT
>JBDLWD010000021.1:0-3933 GCA_039804465.1 Verrucomicrobiota bacterium
CGCCGGGCATAGGGAGGTTTGAACACCTCAATTGACGTGGGACGGCATCCCCCTCTTAGGTCTCCCCATTCATGAGCGTCTCCGTCATCAACATCGGCATCTGCGGCCTCGGCACCGTCGGTCAGGGCGTGTGGAAACACATTGAACGCGCCCGCCCCGAGCTGGAGGCCCGCCTCGGCGCCAAGCTCGTCCTCGCCCGCGCCTCGGTTCGCGATCTCGACAAGAAGCGCGCCGTGCGCCTGAAGGCCGACCAGCTCACCACCGACCCGCTCGCCATCGCCACCGACCCCTCGATCCAGATCGTGTGCGAACTCATCGGCGGCACCGGCATCGCCCGCAAGGTCACGCTCGAGGCGCTCAAGCGCGGCAAGACCGTCGTCTCCGCCAACAAGGCCCTGCTCTGCGCCCATGGCCCCGAACTCTTCGCCACCGCCAAGAAGCACGGAGGCCAGTTCTTCTTCGAGGCCTCGGTCGCCGGCGGCATCCCCATCATCAAGGCCCTTCGCGAGGGCCTCGTCGCCAATCGCTTCCGCCGCATCTACGGCATCTTGAACGGCACGTGTAACTACATCCTCACCCGCATGGAGCGCGAGGGGCTGGCCTATCCGGTCATCCTAAAAGAGGCTAAGGAGCTGGGCTACGCCGAGGCCGACGAATCGCTCGACGTCGAGGGCTGGGACACCGCCCACAAGGCCTCCGTTCTTGCCTTCCTCGCCCATGGCGCGTGGGTGCCGACCAAGCAAATGGTCGTCGAGGGCATCACCCAGCTCACCCAGGCCGATCTGGCCTTTGCCCGTGAGAACGGCTACGCCATCAAGCTCCTCGCCGTCATCGAGCGCGACTTCGACCGCAACGCCCTCTCCGTCGGCGTTTATCCCGCCCTGCTTCCGCTTTCGAAGGCCATCGCCAACGTCAACGAGGTCTACAACGGCATTTCCGTTTCGGGCGACGTGGTCGGCGAGACCACCTACATCGGACGCGGCGCGGGCCAGGATCCCACCGCCAGCGCGGTGATCGGAGACATCATCGACGCCGCCTCGCTCCTTGTGCGCGGCGCCGCCGTGCTTCCGCCCGCACCCGCCGCCAAGTTGGCGCTCACCCCTCCCAGCGCCCTGCGTTCGCGTCACTACCTGCGCCTCGATGTGAAAGACCAACCCGGCGTTCTGGCCAAGATCGCCAACTGCACCGCCAAGGCCGGCGTCAGCATCGCCAGCCTCGTCCAGCGCCCGAGCGAGAAGGCCGAGGCCGCCTCCCTTCTCCTCACGACGCACGAGTGCAGCGAGGCCGCCATTCGCCTGACCGTAAACCGACTCGCCAAGCTCAACTGCACCCTCGGCAAGCCGCTCCTCCTCCGCATCGCGGATTTCTAGTCGTCAGCCTTTCCCTGCTCCTCGCCCCCCCAGCTCCTTGCTTTTCGCATGTCCTCCCCGGTCCAAATCGATATCGACCACCTCGCCAAGCTCTCGCGCCTCGCGCTCACGCCCGACGAGAAGGCGAAGTTCGCCGCGCAGCTCGGGGACATCCTCGGCTACGTCGAGCAGCTCAAGCGGGCGAACGTCGACGGCGTAGAGCCGACCGCGCACGCCACGCCGATTTTCAACGTTCTTCAAGCCGACGAGCCGCGCCCGGGCCTCTCGGTCGAGGATGCCTTGCGCAACGCCCCCGCCCAGCGCGACCACATGGTGCTCGTGCCGCGCGTGGTGGAGTGAGCCCGGTCACCCCCGGCCGTCCCGGCGCCTGGCGGGATCGGCCCGCGCATTCGGGCTGATGCGCTCGACATCCGGATGTTTTGGGTGTCGGGTGGTCCCACTATGTATGGGATGGTAAACAAAGCGGTCGAGGACATGGTGGTGAGCAGACACGGCGAGGATACTTGGCGGCTCATCAAGGCCAAAGCCGGGGTCGACACGGAGGTGTTCATCGGCAACGAGGGTTACCCGGATTCCATCACCTACTCGCTGGTCGGCGCCGCCAGCGAGGTGCTCGCGCTTCCGGCGGAAACCATTCTACGGGCCTTCGGCGAGCACTGGGTTTTGGAAACCGCCCAGAAAGGCTATGGCCCCATGATGCGCGCCGCCGGATCCACCTTGGGGGAGTTTCTCGCTTATCTGCCCCACTTCCACGACCGCGTCGCCCTCATTTACCCGAAGCTGGAGCCGCCCCATTTCGCGGTGTCCGAACGGACCGCAAACTCGCTGGTGCTGCACTACCACAGCCACCGCCCCGGGCTTACTCCCTTCGTTGAAGGATTGATCGAAGGTCTCGCCAAGATGTTTGCCACCCCCGCCGCCGTGGCCTTGGTGAAATCGAGAGACAAAGGCGACGACCACGACGCGTTTCGCATAAGCTGGTGAATCCGGCCGCTTCAGACCCCGTCACCCTCGCCCCCGGCGTCTTCGAGACGCTCTTCCCGTTTTACGTCGCCTTCGGACGCGACGGTTTGGTGACCCGCGTGGGGCCTT
Source organism: Verrucomicrobiota bacterium (assembly GCA_039804465.1). Taxonomy (GTDB): domain Bacteria; phylum Verrucomicrobiota; class Verrucomicrobiia; order Opitutales; family Opitutaceae; genus IMCC26134_A. The sequence goes on from JBDLWD010000021.1 coordinate 2,463, forward strand.
CGCTGGCCCGTCTTGCGCCGGCCTTGCGCCCCGGAGCCCGTCTCGCCGACGCCCTGGAGGCCCGCAGGCCGGAGGTGCTGCCGACGCATGCGACTTTCGCGACCAATGCCGGCAGGCTGGTTGTGCTGCGTATCGCCGCCAGCGGCACGCTTTTGCGCGGCCAATTGGTTCCGCTGGGCGAGGATGTCGCCTACGTCTGCTCCCCCTGGGTGACCGATGCGAATGAAATGCAGGGCATGGGGCTGACCCTGCATGATTTTCCTCCGCACGATTCCACCGCCGATCTGGTCCAGGTGTTGCAAATCCAGCGTCTCGACTATGCGGATCTGCAGAAGCTGACGGACCGGCTCACCGCCACCCGGGATCATCTGCGGGAGCGCGAGGCGGAGGCCAGGCGGCTCGCGTTGGTCGTCGCGCACACCGGAAACGGGGTGGTGATCGCGGACCGCGAGGGTCGCGTGGAGTTGATCAACGAGGGTTTCACCCGCATGAGCGGCTACACCTTGGAGGAGATGCGCGGCCGCCGGCCGGGCGAGATTCTCCAGGGGCCGCAGACTGATCCCGCCGCGATTGCCCGCATGCACGGCTGCCATAAGCGTCTGGAGGGCTATCGGGAGGAGTTGCTCAACTACCGCAAGAATGGGCGGCCCTTTTGGGTGCTGCTCGACGTGCAGCCTCTGCGCGACGAATCCGGCGCCTTTTCCGGTTTCATGGCCATCCAGACGGACATCACCGTTCGCAAGGAGCTGGAAATTTCGCTGAGGGAAAGTGAACAACGCTTCGCGCTCGCGCTGAACGCCACCGGCGAAGGCGTATGGGATTACGACATCGGAGCCGGCGTGGTGCGCCACAACCAGCGCTGGTTGGACATACTCGGGCTTGGGCCTGAATTTTTGCGGCACGACGTAGCCCTTTTTTCCGCTCGCATACACCCCGGCGACCGCGAGGCGGTCACGGACCGGATCCGCGCCTGCACCGAGGATCGCATCCCGTATTTCAGCCGCCATCGCATGGTTCGCAGCGATGGATCCGTCATCTGGGTCGAGGATCGCGGAGACGTGGCGCTGCGCGCTCCCGATGGCACGCCGCTCCGGATGGTGGGCAGCGTGGCCGACATCACCGACCGTCATCTCGCGGAGGAAAGTCTGCGGGTCCAGTTCGACGTCGCGCGCAGCCTGGCCGCCGCCTCCTCCGTCTCGACCGCCGCGACCGCCGCCCTGCGCTCCGTGTGCGGGGAACTGCGCTGGGGCGGGGGCGCGCTATGGCTTGCCTCCGACGACGGCGGAGCGTTCTCGCTGCTGGTCCGCCACGCGGAGGATGAGGCCTCGCCCGAGATGGATGCTCACCTCGCCCGGCCTCCTGAATTCGCGGTTGGCGCGGCCGGGCGCGCCTGGGCCGGGGGCGAGGTCGTGTGGGAGCCGCTGCCCGGCCCCGGGCTCCGCCTTCCGCTGGTCCTGGCCGCGCCGCTTCG
>JBDLWD010000022.1:0-3482 GCA_039804465.1 Verrucomicrobiota bacterium
CTCCAAGGAAATCGCCAAAGATGACGTCCTCGGCTTCGTGGACCGCGGCAGCTACTCGACCCTCACCTGCCATCCCGGCAAGAAGCTCGAGAACAACTACTCGCTCAACACGGTCGACATCTGCCCGGTCGGCGCCCTCACCAGCACCGACTTCCGCTTCAAGATGCGCGTCTGGTTCCTGAAGCAGACCAACACCATCGACATCGAGTCCTCCGTGGGCGTGAACGCCACCGTCTGGTCGCGCGAAGGTGTCATCTACCGCCTCACCCCGCGCCGCAACGACGAGGTGAACGACACCTGGATGTCCGACTCCGGCCGCATGCTCTACAAGCAAGTCGGCTCCTCTGACCGCCTCGCCGCTATCAAGGTCGATGGCGCCTCCTCCGCGCTCGACATCGCGGTCAACGCCGCCGCCGCGCTCCTCAAGGCCGGCTCCGTCGCCATCGTCGGCTCCGGCCGCGCCTCGGTCGAGGAGCAGTTCGCCCTCAAGCAACTCGCGTCCGTTCTCGGCGCCTCCGTCTCGCTCGTCGCGCGCACCACGCAGGGCGACAAGCTCCTCATTTCCGCCGACCGCAACCCCAACGTCCGCGGCGCCCTCGTCACCGGCCTCATCTCCGCGCTTCCCGCCGCCCAGCTCACCTCGCTCGCCGCCGACATCGACGCCGGCAAGGTGAAGACGGTCGTCTCGCATGGCGAAGATCTAGCCGCCGCCGGCCTCACGCCCGCGCAGCTCGCCAAGGTTTCGGTCATCTACCTCGGCACCCACGCGAACGCCACCAGCGCCGCCGCGAAGATCGTGTTGCCCACGCTGCACACCTTCGAGAAGGCCGGCACCTTCGTGAACCAGCAGTTCCGCATCCAGAAGTTCGCCGCTGCCGTCCCCGGCCCGCAGGGCGCGAGCAACGATCTCGTCGTCCTCTCCAAGCTCGTCGCCGCCCTCGGCGGTTCCGCGTTCGCCGCCGACGTCCACGGTCTCTGGCCCACCCTCGCCGCCGCGGTGCCGGCCCTCTCCACGATGCTCTACAAGAACATCCCCGAGACCGGTCTGCTCCTCGACTCCACGCCGTGGTCAGGCCTGCCCTTCGTCGAAGGCGAAACCCTCCACTACAAGCCCGCCGCCGCCGCGGTCGCCGCCTAAGCCAAGCCATTTAACCACGGAGAACACGGAGTTCACAGAGACCCAAACCAAGCGCTCGCGCTGTCGCCTCTTTTTTCTCCTCTCCGTGCCCTCTGTGCCCTCCGTGGTTTAAATTTCCGCCTCCCGCCTTTCCGATATGTTCGATTTTTACTTCGAGCTCCCGCTCCTCCTCCGCCTGCTCCTCCAGGGCACCGCGGTCATCCTCGTGCTTTTCCCGCTCGCCGCCGCCTGCTCCATGGCCGAGCGCAAGATCTCCGCCTGGATCCAGGGCCGCCCTGGCCCCAACCGCACCAAGCCGCCCCTCGCCGGCTTCCTCGCCCCCCTCGGCCTCGTCGCCAGCATCCCGGTGCTTGGCACCGCACTCCAGAGGCTCGGTATCTACCAACTCGCGGCCGACGGCGGTAAGTTCACCTTCAAGGAGGACCCCGTCCCCGGTCACGTGAACAAGTTCTACTTCGTCCTCGCGCCCATCGCGTCGATGATTCCCGCGCTCACCACCGTGGCCTTCGTGCCCTTCGGCGCCTACTTCGACGCCGCCGGCAAACTCGTCCCCATCGCTCTCACCCACCTCGACGTCGGCCTCCTCGCCGTCTTCGCTCTCGGTTCCCTCGGCGTCTACTCGCTCATCCTCGCCGGCTGGGCCTCCAACTCGAAGTATCCCTTCCTCGGCGGCGTGCGTGCCTCGGCCCAGCTCATCTCCTATGAGCTCTCGATGACGCTCTCCGTGCTGCCCGTGTTCCTCTGGGTCAACGCCCCCGGCGGTCAGGGCACGCTCAGCCTCTTCGACGTCGTCCAGACCCAGAGCCAGCCCGGATTCTGGGGCGGCACTTGGTATGCGATGACCATGCCCGTCTCGGCCTTCATCTTTCTAGTCGCCCTCTTCGCCGAGACCAACCGCCAGCCCTTCGACATGCCCGAGTCCGAGGCGGACCTCGTCGGCGGCTTCCATACCGAATACGGCGCCTTCAAGTGGTCGCTCTTCTTCGTCGCCGAGTATGCCCACATGATCGTCGGCTCCGGCATCTTCTGCCTCCTCTTCCTCGGCGGCTGGAACCCGCTCCCTTGGGTCTCCTTCGCGGACCTCGCCCACTGGCTGCACTTCGCCGACAAGCCCCTGCTCATGGGCCTGATCGCCATCACCCTCTTCCTCGGCAAGGTCGGCTTCTTCATCTTCTTCTTCATGTGGGTGCGCTGGACCCTGCCCCGTTTCCGCTACGACCAGGTGATGAAGCTGGGCTGGCAGAAGCTCCTGCCCCTCTCCATCGCCAACCTCATCGTCTACGCCCTCGTCATCGCGTGGATCGAGACCCGCTAACCTTTTAAAAAACGCCCGCCATGGCCGTCGTCACCGTAGAACGCAAACCGCTCACCTTCTGGGAGCGCACCTACCTGCCCAACATCGCGGCCGGTCTCGCCACGACCTTCAAGCGCATGGTCAAGCCGACCGAGACGCTCGAATATCCCGAGCAGCGCCCCGAGATCCCCGCGGGCTACCGCGGCGTGCCCACGCTCGTCTACGACCCGAACGGCCGCGAGAAGTGCGTCTCCTGCCAGCTCTGCGAATTCGTCTGCCCGCCCAAGGCCATCCGCATCACGCCCGGCGAGATCTCGTCCGACGACCCCAACGCCCACGTCGAGAAGCGCCCGCAGGAGTTCAAGATCGACATGCTCCGCTGCATCTACTGCGGCATGTGCCAGGAGGTCTGCCCCGAGGAGGCGATCTGGCTCCAGCAGCAGTATTCGATGACCGGATACACCCGCGAGGAGATGGTCAACGACAAGAAGCGCCTCTACGAGCTCGGCGGCACCCTGCCGGACGAGCACTTCAAGTGGGACAAGAAAAAGGCCGCCGAGCAGGCCGCCGCCCACGGCGGCCACCACTGAGACCAATCCTGAATCAACCACGGAGATCACGGAGAGCCACGGAGCCAAACTATAGTTTTCCCTCTGCCTTTCCTCTCCGTGCCCTCCGTGTTCTCCGTGGTTCAAAAATAAAACTTTCCAGCGATGTCCGACGTCCTCTTCCACCTCTTCGCCATCTTCACCGTGGCCTGCGCCCTCGGCGTGGTGTTCAACAAGAACGCCGTCGCCTCCGCGCTCTGCCTGCTGCTGAGCCTCGTCGGCGTGGCCGGCCTCTTCGTCCTTCTCGACGCCTTCCTTTTGGCCGTCCTGCTCGTGCTCGTCTACGCCGGCGCGGTCGTCGCCCTCTTCCTCTTCATCATCATGCTGCTCGATATGCAGGGCGGCGACCGGAAGAAGTTCACCAAGGCCACCATCGTCTCCTCCACGCTCGCCGGCGGACTCCTCGTCACCGGCCTCGTCTCCTTCGCCCAGCGCGGCCAGG
>JBDLWD010000023.1:0-3147 GCA_039804465.1 Verrucomicrobiota bacterium
CACCATCATGCCCGCGCTCGGCTGGGGCGTGGCGCATCTGCTCAAGCTCGACCCGCCCTTCGCGGTCGGGCTGGTGCTCGTGGCCTGTTGCCCGGGAGGCACGGCGTCCAACATCGTCACCTACATCGCCCGCGCCGATGTGGCGCTCTCGGTGGTGATGACCATTTGCTCGACCTTTGCGGCGGTGTTCATGACCCCGCTGCTCACCAGCCTCCTGGCCGGCACCTGGGTCAAGGTGGACGCGCTCGGCCTGCTGCTTGGCACGGTCCAAGTAGTGCTTTTGCCACTTCTGCTCGGACTGGGTTTGCGCAAGCTCGCGCCGCGAGCGGTGGAGCGGGCCTTGCCGGCCGCGCCGCTGCTTTCGGTGCTGGGCGTCACCCTGATCGTGGGCAGCATCGTCGGGGCCAACGCTGCGGCGATCCGCTCCGGGGCGGGCACGCTGCTGCTCGCGGTGTTTTTGCTCCATGCGGGCGGCTTCGGCCTCGGATTTCTGGCGGCGTGGATTTTCCGCCAGCCGGACGCCACCTGCCGCACGGTCTCGATCGAGGTGGGCATGCAAAACAGCGGCCTCGGCGTGGTGCTGGCGCGGCAGAATTTCGCCGACCCGCTGACCGCGGTGCCCTGTGCGATCTCCAGCGTGTTTCACTCGCTGATCGGCAGCCTGCTGGCGGGCTGGTGGCGCCGGCGCGACGGGTCCAAGACACAATGTGAAAAAGCTGAAAGGCTCGCCGCCTAGTCGTCACGCGCGACGGGCGCGGCGAGGTTTTCCGGCGCCACGCCGGAGCGCAGCCGCACGGTGGCGAGCACCTTGGGCACGTAGAACTGCGTCTCCGCCGGCAGGTGGCTGGCGATGGCGGAGAAGTCGGTCGCGCCTCGGCGCTTGAGTTCGAGGGCGACGCGGCTCTCGCCGGCGTTGTAGGCGGCCAGGGCGAGCGGCCAGTTGCCGAAGCGTCCGTGCAGATGGCGCAGGTAGGCCGCGGCGGCGCGGGCGCTGCGCGCGGGGTGGATGCGCTGATCGGGACGGAGATCGAGCCCGAGGCTGCGCGCCGTGTCGGGCATGAGCTGAAAAAGACCGCGCGCTCCGGCCGAGCTGCGCGCGCGCGGGTCGAAGGAACTTTCGGTCTCTGCGAGCCAGACCAGTTCCGGCGGCACGCCCTCGGCGGCGAACGCCGCGTGGAGCGAAGGCAGAAAGGCCGCCGCCCGACTGGGCCTTGGGATTGCCGCGATGCGCCTCAGCCAAAAATCGTAATAGGGGATGCGCGTCGTTCGCGCGGCTGGCGGTGTCGTCGCCTCAATTGGCGGTCCTGCCCCCTCCGACCGGGAAGGCAGCGAGAACGCAACGGCGCACAAGGGAACGCCAGCCTCCATGCGCGCCTGCGCCGGACCAGTGGGCGCCAGAAGCAACGCGGCGACAAGGGGCTGTGCGAAAAGCGCTTTCACGATCGGGCAGTGGGCGAAGAGCCGGTCCGGCCGGGGGGCGGCAAGACGGGCGGGGCCAGTTTGGCAGGACCTGCGACCGGAAGGTATGCGGCGGGGCTTGGTGGCGCGCGTCGGGGAATCCACGCCGGGCCGCAAACCGGGGTTGCGGACGGGCCAAAGGTTCCGCATGGGTTCCCGTTCACCGAATGAACCGCGTCTACATCAAGACCTACGGTTGCCAGATGAACGAGCGCGACAGCGAAGCCGTCGCGGCGATGCTGCGCGGCCGGGGATATCGCATCGTCCAGAGTGAGGACGAGTGCGATATCATGCTCCTCAACACCTGCTCGGTGCGTGACGCCGCCGAGCAGAAGGCCCTGGGCAAGGCCGGCTACGCGGCCCAGCGCAAGAAGCGCAACCCGGACTTCGTTCTCGGCATCCTGGGTTGCATGGCGCAGAACCGCGGCGCGGAAATTTTGGAGCGTTTGCCTGACGTCGATCTCGTGATCGGCACGCAAAAATTCCACCAGGTGCCGGGCTATCTCGACAACATACGCGCCGCCCGCGAAGCAGGGCTGCCGGTGGGCAGCAGCATTGTCGACATCGCCGAGGAGGCCGGCTCGCAAAACACCATCCGCGAACATCTCGAGCCTGAGGCCGACGCGACGCCGCAGGTGTCTGCTTTTGTTTCCATCCAGCAGGGGTGCAACATGGACTGCGCCTTCTGCATCGTGCCCAAGACACGCGGCGACGAGCGCTCCCGCCCGATGGACGACATCGTGGCCGAGTGCCGCGCCTTGGCCGATCGCGGTGTGCGCGAGATCACCCTGCTCGGGCAGATCGTCACCTCCTACGGCCGGCGCGACTACACGCACACCGACGGCGTCTCGCCCTTCGTGCAGCTCATCGAGCGCATCCACGCCATCGAGGGCGTGGCGCGCATCCGCTTCACCTCGCCGCATCCGCGCGGCTTCAAGCAGGACCTGGTCGACGCCTACGCGCGCCTGCCCAAACTCTGCCCCTATGTCCACCTGCCCCTTCAGAGCGGCAGCAACCGTATCCTAAAGGCGATGAACCGCCCGTATTCGCGGGAGCGCTACAAGGAGATCGTCGACGCGCTCCGCGCCTCGCGACCCGGCATGTATTTCTCGACCGATGTGATTGTCGGATTTCCCGGCGAGACCGAGGAGGAGTTTCTCGAGACCAAGGAGCTGTTCGAGGCCTGCGACTATGACATGGCCTACATCTTCAAATACTCGATTCGCAGCGGCACGCCTGCGGCGGAGCTGGGCGACCAGATCCCCGACGAGGTGAAGGAGCGCCGCAACCAGGAATTGCTCGACGTGCTGAAGCGCAACTCCGAGCGCCGCACCGCTACCCTTGTCGGCACGGTCGAAGAGGTGTTGGTCGAGGGGCCGGACAAGACCGGAGAACGCTACACGGGCCGCACGCCGGGCAACCGCGTTTGCGTGTTCGACGCCAGCCCGCGTCTGGTCGGCCAGATCGTCCCGCTCAAGATCACCCGCGCCAGCGTGAGCACGCTGTATGGGGAGCTGGTGCTGAAGGAAGCCTGAGCCTCCGTCCTTTTTAACATGAGTCTTTTCCTTGCCACGCTTCTTGTAGGAATCGCGCTGCTTGCCCTTGGCGGCGTCCTTTTGGCAGACACCTCGTTCCTGCGCGCCGCGCTGAAGGCCTTTCCGCGCTCCAAGACCGCCTCCTGCGTGCTCT
>JBDLWD010000024.1:0-5679 GCA_039804465.1 Verrucomicrobiota bacterium
GTCCCGCCGACGACAACCTCACGCTCATGGCGCTCAGGCCGTCCGGCGAGACCGAGCGCTGATTTCTCAAAACGAGACTTTGCTTTTATCAGGGATATTCGCGGTTTAGCTGACGCATGAACGGAGAAGCCAAACGCTGGAAATGCCTCGTCGCCTACGAGGGCACGGCGTTTTCAGGATGGCAGGCGCAGCCGGATAAGAACGCCGTCCAGGACCATATCGAGCGGCGGCTGGCGGAGCTCTTGCAGACGGAGGTGCGCATCCACGGCAGCGGGCGCACGGACGCCGGGGTGCACGCGCGCGGTCAGGTTTTTCACTTCGACGCGAACTGGCGGCATGGAGCCGAAAAACTGCTGGCCGCGCTGCGCGGCGGGCTGCCGCCCTCGATCCAGGTGCAAAGCGCCGAGCCGGTCTCGGACGAGTTTCACGCCCGCTATTCGGCGACCGGGAAAATTTATCACTATCACCTCATCCACGGCGCGTGGGCGGACCCGTTCGAGCACGCGTTCACCTGGTCGGTGCCCAAGGCGCTCGATGTGGCGGCCATGCGCGCGGCCGCGGAGGTGTTGCGCGGGCGTCACGATTTCCGGGCATTTTCGGCTTTTGGCGGCGAGGAGCGGGAGAACACCGTGCGCACGCTGGCCCGGCTCGACCTGATCGAGAGCGGCCCGCGCCTGCGTATCGAGGCCGAGGCGGAAGGCTTTCTCTACAAGATGGTGCGCAGCCTCGCCGGGGCCCTTGTCTATGCCGGGATGGGCAAGCTAACACCGGAGCGCATCGCGGCGTTGCTCGAGACGCGCGAGCGCACCGCCGAGGTGGAGACGGCCCCGCCGCAGGGGTTGTTCTTGATGAAGGTGTTTTACCCGGCGCCGTGGGGTGACGGGCAGGCGAGATGAACGACCGCGTGGCACAAGACCACGGCTGGCGCGCGCTGGGTCGCGGACTGCGCGACGTGTTGTTTCCGCCTTCGTGCCTGCATTGCGGCGACAAGGTCGAGGCGAGCCCGCTGCGGCATGTGTGCGCGGCCTGCGAGCCGCTCATCACCCGGGTGGAGCCGCCGAGCTGCCCGTGCTGCGGGCATCCGTTTTTCGGCGAGGCCTCGGGCGAGCGGCTGTGCGTGCATTGCGAGGGCCTGCGGCCGGAGTTCGGCGAAGGGCGCACGGCGGTGTTGTTCAAGGGCCCGGCCCGGGCGCTGGTGCATGAGTTGAAATACCGTCAGGGCCTGTTCGTGCTGGAGGATCTAGCCGCGCTCGTGTGCGACAACCCGCATACCGCGGACTTTTTGCGCGGAGCGACCCTGGTGCCGGTGCCTCTGCATCCGCGCAAGGAGCGGGAACGCGGCTACAATCAAGGCCGTGAGCTGGCGCTGACGGTTGCAAAGCGGCTCGGCGGAACCACTACGGTAGCCGAACTGATGGCGCGCATCGTGGATACTCAAACGCAAACCAATCTCGATCGGGAGCAGCGCCGGGCGAACCTCAAAAACGCGTTTGCCCTCGCCCCTCGCGCCCCCATTAACCCGAACCTTCGGTATGTGCTCATCGACGACGTTTTCACTACGGGTTCGACCCTCAACGCTTGCGCGGCCGTGCTGCGCCGGGCGGGTTGCCTGACGGTGGACGTCTGCACCTTTGGCCACGGATAACCGATTTCCTTCAACCACTTCCGCATCCGCGTATGGCGCTGTTCAGCAAACCGAAGTATTCGACCGTCGTTGTTAAAAAGAAGGACATCCCCAAGGGCCTTTACACCAAGTGCCCGATCTCGGGGGAGGTCATTTTCAACCAGGAGCTGGCAGCCAACCAGATGGTGGCGCCAAAGAGCGGCTATCATTTCCCGATCGGCGCCCACGCCCGCATCAAGGGCCTCTTCGATGCCGACACCTTCGTCGAGCATGACGCGTCCGTGAAGTCGGCCGACCCGCTCAAGTTCGTCGACTCCGCGCGCTATCCCGATCGCATCAAGAAATACGAGAAGGACAGCGGCCTGCCCGAGGCTGTGATCTGCGGCACCGGCAAGATTCACAACATCAAGGTCTCCGTCGCCGTGATGGATTTCCGCTTCTGCGGCGGCGCCATGGGCTCGGCGGTGGGCGAAAAGATCACCCGCGCCATCGAGCGCGCGATCGCCGAAAAGTGCCCTTGCATCATTTTCTCCGCCTCCGGAGGCGCGCGCATGCAGGAGGGCATCTTCTCCCTCATGCAGATGGCCAAGACCAGCGCGGCCCTTGGCCGCCTGTCCGAGGCCGGCCTGCCCTACATCTCCGTGCTCACCCATCCGACGATGGGCGGCGTGACCGCCAGCTTCGCGGTGCTGGGCGATCTCAACATCGCCGAGCCCGGCGCCCTGATCGGCTTTGCCGGCGCGCGTGTCATCAAGGATACGGTGAAGCAGACCCTGCCCCCCGGGTTCCAGACCGCCGAGTTCCTGCAAAAGAAGGGCCTGATCGACCTCATCGTTTCCCGCCTCGAGATGCGCGATACGCTGCGCAACGTGCTCTGCGCGCTGCACACCAAGAAGGCTCCCGCCGCGGCGTGAGGTCCGGCGCCGCCTCCCGCGTGCCGGTTCGGGTTTCGTTGTGAGCGAGTCTGCATCCACTCCCGTAAACGCCGCCGAATACGCGGCCGTTTGCGAAAAACTCTGCGCGCTCAAGGCCCGAGGCGTTTCGTTCGGCATCGACCGCATGCGCGCCTTCGCCGCCACCCTCGGCCACCCGGAAAGGGCCGTGCCCGTGCTCCATGTGGCGGGCACCAACGGCAAGGGTTCGGTCGTCGCCATGCTCGCCGCCATCCTGCGCGCGGCGGGCAAACGTGCCGGAATGTATACCTCGCCGCACCTCGTGCGTCTCGGCGAGCGCGTGCAGGTGGACGGCGTGCCGCTGAGCGAGGCCGAGATCATGGCCTACGTCGCGGAGCTCGAGCCCAAGGCCGCCGAGCTGGAGCGCGTCATGCCCGGCGAGGCGCCCAGCTTCTTCGAGTTCATGACCGCGATGGCGTTCTTGCAGTTCGCCCGCCGGCGCTGCGACGCGGCCGTGATCGAGGTCGGCCTCGGTGGCCGGCTCGACGCCACCAACATCGTGCTGCCCGAGGTGAGCGTCATCACCAGCATCGGGCTCGACCATTGCGAGTTGCTGGGCGACACGGTGGAAAAAATCGCCGCCGAGAAGGCCGGCATCATCAAGCCCGGCGTGCCCGTGGTGATGGGTCGTCTGCCCGCCGGGGCCGAAGCGGTGGTGCGGGCCATCGCGGCCGGGCGCGGCGCGCCCCTGCACTCGGTGCGCGAGGAGTTTGGCGAGGATTTTTCATTTTATCCGAGCGCCGCGCTCGAAGGTGATTATCAGCGTTTCAACGCCGCCACGGCCACGCTTGCCGCGCGCGTGGTGGCGGGGCGTTTCGGGCTGACCGAGGCGCATATCGCCGCGGGCCTGGCCGACGTTACCTGGCCGGGGCGCTGGCAACGCTCACGCCTGGACGACGGGCGTCTGATCGTGCTCGACGCCTCGCACAACCCCGAGGGCGCGGAGGTGTTGGAGGGATTGCTCGGCCGCCTCGTCGCGCAGACCGGCCGCGCGCCGGTGGTCGTCACGGGCGTGCTCGGCGTGGCGCGGGCCAAGCCTCTGCTCGAGACGGTAGCGCGGCACGCGCGCGAGATTCATCTGGCGCGCCCGCAGCAGTCGCGGGCTTCGAGTTTTGAAGAGCTGGAGGCGCTGGTGCCGCAGGAGTTTTTCGCGCGCGGCGGGCGCCTGGCACGCGGCGCGGTGGATACGCTTTTCCCGAGAGCGGGCGTGTGCGCGGCGGGCGGGCCGGACGACGTGATCGTCGTCACCGGATCGATTTATTTGCTGGGCGAAGTGCTCACGCGACTCGAGCCCGAGCGCGGCCGCGGCGAGCAGCGCTTGCAGGATTTTTGAGCCGCGCGGATTCCTGCGCCCGCGCGGAGCGGAATGGGGCGACTTTACTCCGCCGGCACGAGGCGCACGACGCGGCCGGGGTTCTCGAAGCAGACGTAGAGCAAACCGTCCGGGCCCATCTGCACGGCGCGGATGCGGCCGAGGCGGCGGAGGAGCACTTCCTGCGATTTCACTTTGTCGCCGTCGAGGACTAGGCGGCGCAGCTCCTGTTGGGCGAGCGAGCCGGCGAAAAGGTTACCCTTCCAGGCGGGGAAATGTTCGCCGTCGTAGAAGGCGAGTCCGCAGGCGGCGATGGACGGCGTCCAATGGATCACGGGCTGCTCCAGGCCGGCGCGCGCGGTGTCGGCGGTAACCGGGGTGCCGTTGTAATTCATGCCGTAGGTGATGAGCGGCCAGCCGAAGTTGGCGCCGCGCTTGATAAGGTTGAGCTCGTCGCCGCCGCGCGGGCCGTGCTCGGTCTCCCACAGTTGCAGCGTGGCGCCGGTCGTGCCCGGGCGTGCGGCGATGCCCTGGGGGTTGCGATGGCCGTAGCTCCAGATGGTGGGGAGCGCGCCGGGCTCGCCCACGAAGGGATTGTCACTAGGCACGCGACCGTCGTCGAAGATGCGGTGGATTTTGCCGTTCGGGCGGCCGAGTTCCTGGGCGTTGTCCTGCGCGCCGCGTTCGCCGATGCCGAAGAACAGGTAGCCCTGGTCGAAGACGAGGCGCGTGCCGAAGTGGACGTTGCCGCGGCGGTAGAGAGTGCGCGGGGCGCGGTAGATTTCCTGCTCGTCGGTCCAGCGACCGTCTCGGATGCGTCCGCGCACGATGGCGGTCATGGCCGAGTCGTTTTCGCCCGGATCGCTGAAGGCCAGGTAAACCCAGCCGTTGCCGGGCCTGGCGTAATCGGGATGCGCGGCGGCGATCATGAGGCCGCCTTGGCCCTTGGCCCAGACCTTGGGCGTGCCCGCGACGGGGTCGGGCAGAAGTTTGCCCTCGCGCACGACGAGGAGGCGGCCGTCGCGCTCGGCCACGAGCACGTCTTTTGTGCCGGGCAGGAACGCGATCGACCAAGGCACGTTGAGGCCGTCCACGACGGTTTCCAACCGGAAGGACGCGGCCTCGCTGCGGATGACCTGGTTTTGATCGGGGCGAGGATAGGTGGTGGTTTTCTCTTGGGCGCGAACCGCCTTTTCGCGGAGGAAAACCGTAAGGGCGCGCACGCGAGGGGAGTCGAGCACTGCGCCGAAGGCGGGCATGCCTTTTTCCAGGTTACCCTGCGTGATCATGCGGGCGATGTGCTCGTCGCTGCCGTCGCCGTTGTTCCAGACGCCGTCGATCAGACTGCCGCCGAGACCGCCTTCGAGGTCCTGGCCATGGCATGAGGAGCAAAGCTGGGCGTAAATTTTACCGGCGTCGCGCGGCAGTTCGGCGGCGTTATCCTGGGCAAAGGCCGCGGGCAGGAGGGCAAACAGGGCGGGGAAGAGACGGGCAAAAGAAGGCATGGCGCAGAGACAAATGCGCCCGCGCTTGCTCCGCAAGGCGGGTCGCGCCTGATTGCAGCTTTAACGTCATGTCGTCCAAACCCATCCCCGGCTCCACTGGCGAAGTGCTCACCTGCCTGCCTTCGCCCTACCAGCCGCACCCCGCGACCGGATTGCTTTATCTGCCCCGGTTCCTCGCGAAGTGCCGCTACACAAAAGAGCACGGCGTTCTGCCCAAGAGTTACGCAAAAAACTACAAACGCGGGCTCGATCGATTCCTTTGCATGCACCTGGGCATCGACCCCA
>JBDLWD010000025.1:0-7165 GCA_039804465.1 Verrucomicrobiota bacterium
CGCTGTTTCTCGCACTCAAGGATCACCATGAATGCAAGCCGTGGTGGCAGTGGCCCGCCGAGCACCGCTTTATCGCCATGGCCCGCCAAAGCGTCCTGCCCGCCTACGTATCCGCCCGTGCCGAGGCCCACGCCTTCTTTCAATACCTGTTTTTCGGCCAATGGGCTCAAGTGCGAACGGCCGCCCGGGAGCGCGGCATTTCCCTGATCGGCGACGCCCCCATCTTTGTCGCGCGTGATTCGGCCGACATCTGGTCCCGCCCCGATCTCTTTCAAATCAACCCGGAGAGCGGTGCGCCTCTCGCCGTGGCCGGTGTCCCGCCAGACTACTTCTCCGCCGACGGCCAGCTTTGGGGTAATCCACTTTACGCGTGGGAAAAACACTCCGCCGAGGGCTATGCCTGGTGGATCGAGCGTCTCCGGGCCAACTTCGCCCTTTGCGATGTAGTGCGGATCGACCACTTCCGCGCCTTCGACACCTACTGGTCCATCCCTGCAGACGCCAAGACCGCCAAGACCGGTGAATGGCGCCAGGGCCCCGGCCTCGCCTTCTTCCAGGCCGTCAAAACCGCCCTGCCCGACGCGCGCCTCATCGCCGAGGATCTCGGCGACCTTTTTGACAGCGTGCGCGAGCTGCGCGACGCCTGCGGACTGCCTGGCATGACCATTCTCCAGTTCGCCTTCGGGGGCGACGCCTCCAATCTCTATCTGCCCCACAACCTGGTCGCCAACGCCGTGGTGTATCCAGGCACCCACGACAACGACACCACCCTCGGCTGGTATCGATCCGCCTCGGCCAAGGAGCAAGACTACGTCCGCCGCTATCTTCGCGTCGATGGCCGCGAGATCGGCTGGGACTTCGTCCGCGCCGCCTACGCCTCGGTGAGCCGCCTCGCCGTTCTGCCGCTGCAGGACCTGCTCAGCCTCGGGGCGGAGGCTCGGTTCAACACCCCGGGCGTGCCAACCGGCAACTGGCAGTGGCGTTATTCAGACGAGGGTCTGGACGGCCTCCTGCGACGGTCCGCCCCTTACCTAAGGGAGTTGGGCGAGCTCCACGGCCGCGCCTAAGCCGGGCTCAGGCGGCGCCGAAAAACTTCGCGATGCGCGGCAGAGCCTCCTCGCGGGCGTCGTCTAGCACGTAGTGACCGGCGTCCGCCATATAGAGCGCATCAGATTCGGGCAGGCGCTCACGCCACTCCGCGTAGAACGAATCGTTGAAACAGAAGTCCCGCCCGCCCCATACGATCAGGACGTGATTCTTGCGAAAGCGCTCTATGCCGGCCGCCGTGGCTTCCAGCGTCGCCCAGGTCGGATGCGTCGCATCCATCGGGATGTCCTTCACGAAGCCGTCCACCGCCACGCGGTTCGCCCATGAATCATAGGGCAGCAGATAGCCGCGCTTCTCCTCGGTCGTGAGCGCACGCCGGCCCATCGCCATCCAAACCGCGGGTCCGGCGAAGCCGTTCAGCCCGCGCACGAGAGCGGTGCCGGGGAAACGCGTCTTGCATAGCGCGATCCGCGCCGGGATGCGCTTCGAGGGAAAGGCCCCCGTATTCAGGATAACGATACGCCCGATCAGCTCGGGCCGGCGCGCCGCGAAGCCGAAGCCGATCGCGCCGCCCCAGTCGTGGACAACCAGGTGCACTCGCTTCAGGCCGAGCTTCGCCACCAGCGCAGCCACGTCGTCGATGCGCTGCGCGAGCGTGTAGCGGTAGTCTTCCGGTTTTTCCGAGAGGCCCATGCCGATGTGGTCCGGCACCACGCAGCGGAAGCGCGGCGAGAGCGTTTTAACCAGCTCGCGGTAATAAAACGACCAGGTCGGATTGCCGTGCAGCATCAGCACCGCCTCGCCCGATTCCGTGTGGGCCGGGGTCGCCCCCTCGTCGAGGTAGCTCATCTGCGCGCCGCCGGGCGTCATGAAACGCCTGGGCGTGAAGGGATACAAGGGCTGGAGCGAGTCGGGGACGACGTTCATCGCAAAGTTTGAGCTCACCAATCCACCGCCAGCATCAGCGAGTTGAGGCCGCTGCCGATGCCTAGCAGCGCCACCCGGTCGCCGGCCTTCACCGCGCCCGCATCCACCGCGCCAGCCAACGTTGCCGGGAGCGCCACCGAACCGGTGTTGCCCAGCGTCTCGAAGGTCGAGAAATCCTTCGCCAGATCGAGGCCCAGCGCCTCGTAGAGCTTTCTCCGGTGCGTGCTGCCCACCTGGTGGCAGATGGTGCGGTCGAACTCGCCGCCGAACTCCGCCGTGAAGGCCGACCACGTATCGCGCGCCAGCTCGATGCCCGCCACCAGCAGCGCCTCGCTGTCGGTCTGCATCGCCAGCGCGTCCGCGCCGTGCGTGTCGCCCGTGCAAAGCTCGCTGTGCGCCGTCGCCGCCCGCGCCACGCCGCCGCATAGCCGGTGCGCGCGCGCGCCCGCCGGCAGGAGCGACTCGTGACAAACCACCGCCGCCACCGCGCCCGAGCCTATCGTGAGGTTGGCGAAAAACGGTTTTATTCCGTTCCGGTCGAGCGGCGCACCGAGGAGGGTTTTAAGGGTCTGCTCCACCAAAGGCCCGCCGTTTTCGCCCGAGCACACGAGAGCGCACCTGATTTGCCCGCTCTCGATCAGGCCCGCCGCCACCGTGAGAGCGTTCAGCCAGCCGAGGCAGGCGTTGGAGAGGTCGAAAATCTGCGCCGTCGCCGGCAGACCGATTTTGCGATGCGCGAAGCTCGCCGTCGCCGGCTCGAGCATGTCGCGGCACACCGCCGCGTGGATAAAAAGTTCCACCTGTTCCGCCTTCAATCCCGAGCGCGCGAGCACCGCGCGACCGGCCGCGGCAGAGGCATCCGACGGACGCGTCCCCGCCGGCCACACCCGGCGCTCGCGGATGCCTGTCATCAGCTCCAGCCGCCCCTCGGGCAGACGCAGTCGCTCGTAAAGCGGCGAGAGCCGGCGCTCGATCTCGGCCGAGCTCAGAGCCTCGTCGGGCAAAGCCGTCGCCAGCGATTCGATGACCGTGTGTTTGAAGCGCATCGTCGCGGTCTCCTCAGCCCTGCGCCGCGGGCGCGGCCGGCTTGTTCTCCATCCGCATCGCCAGCCGGATGATGTCCTTGTCGAAGTAGTTCGAGCCCAGGCCGGCGTCGATCGTCAGCGTGGTGCCGTTGATGCCGCCGCTGCGCTCACTGAGGAGAAACACCGCCGGATCGGCGACCTCTTGGGTGGAGAGGTTGCGTTTACGGAAGGTCAGTTTCTCCGCGTAGAGATAGCTTTCCAAGTAGCCGGGGATGCCGGCCGAGGCGCTCGTCTTGAGGGGGCCCGCGCCGATCACGTTGAAGCGCACTTCGCTCACCGCCGGCTCGGTCGAAAAGCTCTTGGCGAGGAAACGCGTCGCGGATTCCAGCGCCGCCTTGATCGGGCCCATGTAGCCGTAGTTGTCGGGCGTCACCAACAAAGAGGAGATGCCGATCGTCACCACCGAGGCGTTTTTCGCGAAGTGCGGTTTGAAGGCGTTGGCCAGCTCCACCAGCGAGAAGGCCGAGATCGCCGTGGCCTGAAGGAAATCTTTCCGCTTCGTCTCGTGGAAGGCCTTGAACCCCTCCGAGTAGTTCGCGAAGGCGATCGAGTGCACCAGTCCGTGCAACGGCGCCAGGCCGGCCGCGGCGACCTCCGCCGCCAGTCGCGACGCCGCGCCTTCCTCCTCTACGTCGCACACGAAGACGGGTTTTCCGGCGAGGAGCGTTTCCAGCGATTTTTTTCGCGCCTCGGAGCGCACCGCATAGACCACGCGCGCGCCCTGCTCCTCGAGCGTCTTTGCCACGTGCCATGCCACGCTCTTGCGATTGGCCACGCCCTGCACGAGGTAGGTCTTGCCGGTCAGTTGGAGAAAATCGGCCATGGTCGCGCGTTCCTCGCTCACTGCTGTTGCTGGGCCTGCTGCTGGCCCTCGGGCGTCTTCCACGCCACGGTGAAATCCACGTTCAACACGCGCGTGCCGTCGGCTTTTTTGATCGAACCGCCCATCATCGTGAAACCCGCCACGACCTCTTTTTTCTTCACCTCGATGAGGATGGTGTCGCCGGGGTAGATCGGCGTGCGAAAGCGCACGTCCGCGATCTTGGAGAGCAGCGGCACTCCGGCCCCCGGCGCCGCGCCCGCGGCCAGCGCCTGCTTGGCCATGAACAAGGCCCCGGTCTGAAACACCGCCTCGCACAAAAGCACGCCCGGCGTGATCGGCGCGTTCGGATAGTGCCCGCGGTAAAAATCCTCCTCCGCCCGCCACGTGCGCTTCGCCACCAGGCCGTCCGCGCTTTCGGACACGATCTCGTCGACAAAGAGGAAGGGCGGACGGTGCGGGATAAGGGCTTGGACGGCGTCGAGGGCGGACATGTTTGTTTGAAAGGTAAACTTCTTACCACACCGTCCCCGGTCCATCCGCGCAAGGGTGTAAAAACGAGCCGACCAACTCCTCGCCTGAGACTTTGACAGGTAAGCCCGCGCCGTCGTTTTCTCGCCATTCTCCTCATCTACTTTAGACTTAACCTGTGCCCGCTCACGGTTGCCTTCCCCCCGCCGCCAGTCGCTACGTAGGCCGCCTCGCGCCCTCGCCCACAGGGCGCCTGCATCTCGGCCACGCCCGCACCTTCGCCCTCGCCGCCGCGCGCGCCCGCGTCGCCGGCGGTCGCCTCCTCATGCGTATCGACGATCTCGATACCGCGCGCTGCCGGCCGGAGTTCACCGTCGCCGCCCTCGAAGACCTCGCATGGCTGGGCTTTCGCTGGGAGCAACCCGTCGTCCGCCAGACCGAGCGGCTCGACCGCTACCGCGCCGCCCTCTCCCGCCTCCACGCCGCGGGGCTCGTTTATCCCTGCCACCGCTCGCGCAAGGAGCTCGCATGGGCCTTGTCCGCCCCGCACGAGATCGTGCCCGGCGCGCCCGCCCCCGTCTCCGCCCTTCCGGCCGATGACGAGCCCCTCTACCCCGCCGCCTGGCGTCCGCCCGCCGGCGCCCCGCTCCCGCCGCTCGACGCCGCCGGCCTCGCGACCAACTGGCGCTTTCGCGTGCCCGACGGCCGCATTATCGCCTTCACCGACGGCCACTACGGACCGCAAAGCGCCGTCTGCGGGCGTGACTTCGGCGACTTCCTTATATGGCGGAAAGACGGTTTCCCCAGCTACCAGCTCGCTTGCGCAGTCGACGACGCCGAGATGGACGTCACCGAGATCGTGCGCGGCGCCGACCTCATCCGCTCCACCTTCCGTCAACTCCTCCTGCTCGAGGCCCTCGGTGCTCCGCTGCCCTCCTACCACCACGTCCCGCTTCTCACCGACGAGCACGGCGTGCGCCTCGCCAAGCGCCACGACGCCTTATCTATCGCCACGCTCAGGGAGCGAGGGTGCCTGCCGGAGGAGTTGCTCGCGCTTGCCGGGGACGTGGCTGGAAAACCTCAGGTGTCCGCGGGCGTGTTCACAGGAAACCAATAAAGACCGTTCCAGTGCCGGCAGGCCCCCTAGTTGGCCGAGGGGGCCTGCCTGAACATTGAAGAATCAGCCCGCTATCAGGCTCGAGCCCGTCATCTCGGCCGGCTTTTCCAGACCCATGAGGTGAAGCACGGTGGGGGCTATGTCGGCGAGGCGGCCGCCGGAACGCATCTTGGTGGCCTTGGTGAAGCCCTCGCCCACGACGAAAACCTCAACAAGATTAAGGGTGTGCGCGGTATGCGGGCCCTTGAGTTCGGGATCATACATCTGCTCGGCGTTGCCGTGGTCGGCGCAAACGAGAGCGCGGCCGCCCACCTGCTTTAGTGCGGCGAGGAGCTCCCCCACCCCGGCGTCAGTGGCCTCGCATGCCTTGACGGTGGCGGGAATGGAGCCGGTGTGGCCGACCATGTCCGGGTTGGCGTAGTTGACGACGATCAGGCCGTATTTGCCGGAGAGAATGGCCTCCTTGCTGAGGCGGGTGACCTCGGACGCGTTCATCTCCGGTTGCATGTCGTAGGTCGGCACCTTGGGGCTGGCGGGGCAGGCGCGATCTTCGCCGGGAAACGGATCCTTGTTGTAGTTATTGAAGAAGAAGGTGACGTGCGGGTTCTTTTCCGTCTCGGCGCAGCGGAACTGCGGTATCTCTGCCTTGGATACGACCTCGCCCAGGATGTTCTTCAGCTTGGGCGGCTTGGGGGAGATGATCCTCACCGGCAGACCGGCCTCATACTCCGTCATGGTCGCGTAGTAGAGATCGAGCTTCGGGCCGCGATCGAAGTCCTTGAAGTCGTCCAGCACGAAGGCCTTGGTGATCTCGCGCGGGCGGTCGCCGCGGTAGTTGTAGAAAACAACGGCGTCTCCGTCGGAAAATTTTGCGAGGGGCTCGCCGTTGGCGCCAAGGATGGCGGTGGCGGGGACGAACTCATCGCCCTTCTGGGTCTCGGAAAGGGGATTGTCGTAGTAATGCTGCACGGCGGCCTCCGCGGAGGTGGCGGTGGCTGCGTAGGCGCGACCGGTCAGGGCGTCGTAGGCTTTTTGGACGCGCTCCCAGCGATTGTCGCGATCCATCGCCCAGAAGCGGCCGGTGATCGTGGCAATCCGGCCGTAATCGCCGAGCTCGCGGATCTTGGCCTCTACGTGCCGGACATAGCCGAGGGCGGAGGTGGGGGGCGTGTCGCGGCCGTCGGTGAATCCATGGACAAATACGCGCTCGGAGGGAATGCCATCGGCCTTGGCCTGGGCGAGCAGGCCGTAGAGGTGCTCGAGCATTCCGTGCACGCCGCCGTCGGAAACGATACCCATGAGGTGGAGCTTGGCAGAGGGGTTGGCCTTGAGGCGGGCGATGGCGCCCAGCCAGGTCGGGTTGCCCGCGAGTTGCTTTTCCGAGAAGAGCTTGTTGAGGCGAACGAGTTCCTGGTCGACGACGCGACCGGCCCCGATGTTCTCGTGGCCGACCTCGGAATTGCCCATCTGGCCGTCGGGCAGCCCTACGTCGAGGCCGCTGGCGGAGACGAAAGCAACGGGAGCGGAGGCCTGTAGCTCGTCGTCGGCGGGTTTCATAGCCAAGGCGACGGCGTTAAAGGACGCCTGCTCGGCGGAGGGGTTGCGGCCCCAGCCGTCGCGGATGATGAGGAGAACGGGTTTGCGCGCGGTGCTCATGTGGTGTGCTTGAAATTGCGTGTTTCTAGGTGAAACCAAAGC
>JBDLWD010000026.1:0-3175 GCA_039804465.1 Verrucomicrobiota bacterium
CGCGCAAGTGGATTGTGATGCCGTCGGCGCCGGCGCGCTCGGCCAGGCTAGCGAGGGCAACGGGATCGGGCTCGACGGGGCCGCCGACGGTGGACGCGTAGCCGCGGTAGCGGGCCTGGCGCACGGTGGCGCAGTGGTCGATATTGACGCCTAGGAGGATCATGGAGAGGCAAACCTTACGCTTAAGCGGAGTTTTTGAAACACGGATTTTCGCCTGACTCCGGGCCCGGAGGAAGGTGGTATGGTGTTTTTCCGTGAACCAACCTGCCCGCCCCCAGCGCGAAAACCTGTTCGCCAATCTTATCTGCACCATCGCCGTGCCGGCGCTAGTGCTTTCCAAGCTCAGCGCGCCTGAACGACTCGGCCCGGCGCTGGCGCTCGCGGTCGCACTCGCGTTTCCCGTCGGTTACGGCGTGTGGGATTTCGCCAAGCGGCGGAAGTTCAACTTTGTGGCCGGAATCGGCTTCGCCAGCACACTCCTGACCGGCGGCTTCGGCCTGGCTAAAGTGGACGGTGTCTGGTTCGCGGTAAAGGAGGCTTCCGTGCCGCTGGTGATCGGGCTGATGGTGATGCTCTCGATGAAATCGCGCCGGCCGCTCGTCAGGGAATTCATCTACAACGATCAGGTCATCGACGTGCCGAAAGTCGACGCGGCGCTGGAGGCCCGCGGCGTGCGCGGGGAATTCGAGCGCCTGCTGACACGTGCCGGCTGGCTGGTCGTGGCGTCCTTTTTGATCAGCGCCGCGCTCAATTTCGTCTTGGCTCGCTGGCTTCTGACCGCGCCTGCGGGCACGGAGGAGTTCAACGGCCAGCTCGCCAAAATGCAGCTTTGGAGCTGGCCGGTGATCGTCATCCCCAGCACCGGCATGATGATGTTCGCGCTCTTAGGCCTATTTGGCGGCATTAGGCGCCTAACAGGGCTGCAAATGGATGACATTCTCCACGCGCAGGGAGAAAAACCGCGCGGATGAGGCGCGGTGAGCTACGGATTCGACAAGCCGCCGTGCCGCCATTTGCTGAACGAGCCGCGTGAACACCTCCTGGGACACTCTTAAACTCGTCGCCGAACCGACGCGCCTGCGCATTCTTGCCCTGCTATTGCGCGAAGAGCTGTCCGTCGCCGAGCTGCAAGACATCCTTGGCATGGCGCAGTCGCGCATCTCGTCTTCGCTCGCACTGCTGCGCTCGGCCGAGCTGGTCAACGACCGTCGCGACGGAAAGCGCGCCTACTACAGCCTGCGCGCCAATCTGCCCCCCACCACCCTTTCGTTTCTGCGCTCCGCCACCGAGGCCGTGGCCAACCAGCCCGAGCTCGACGCGGATCGCTCCGGTCTCGTCCGGGCGCTGGCGAAGCGGCGCGAGACACAAGAAGAGTATTTCAACCTCATCGCCGGCCGCCTGGGGAAAAACTACTGCCCGGGCCGCTCATGGGAGGCCATCGGCCACCTCGCTTTGCGCCTGGCGCCCGCCATCGACATTGCCGACCTCGGCGCCGGCGAGGGTCTGATCTCGCAGCTTCTCGCGCGCCGCGCTCGACAAGTGTGGTGCATCGACAGCTCGCCCAAGATGGTGGAGGTCGGCACCGCCCTCGCGGAAAAAAACGGTCTGGCCAACCTTGCCTACAAACTGGGCGACATCGAGCAGGTGCCCCTACCCGACGCCTCGGTTGATCTTGCCATCCTTAGTCAGGCGCTGCACCACGCGCAGCATCCCGAGACGGCGGTGGCGGAGGCCTTCCGCATTCTGAGGCCGGGCGGCCAGCTGCTCGTGCTTGATCTGAAGGAGCACGATTTCGAAAAAGCCCGTGAACTCTACGCCGACGTCTGGCTCGGATTCACGGAAAACGCCCTGCACGGCTTTTTGGAAAAAGCCGGCTTCCACGCGGTCGACGTCGTCGGCGTGTCGCGCGAGGAGCAGCCCCCGCATTTCGAGACGCTGCTGGCCGGCGGCCGAAAGCCAGCCTGACCAAAACGCATCAAATTTCCGTCGCCTCTTTTTTCGAAAACACTCAATTACCACCTCTTATGGGACGCCAATGGCTTCACGCGAAACGCGCCATCGTTAACAATAAAAAAGGCCAGATCGTCGGCAAACTGGTGAAGGAAATCACCGTTGCCGCCAAACTCGGAGGCGGAGATATCGCCGCCAACGCACGGCTCTTCGCCGCGGTCGAGAAGGCCAAGAAGGCCTCCGTGACCCGGGACGTCATAGAGCGCGCCATCCACAAAGGTGCCGGCACCGGCGGAGAAAAGACCGATCTCACCGCGGTCACCTTCGAGGGTTACGCCCCGCACAAGGTGCCGGTCGTGGTCGAATGCTACACGGACAACGTGCAGCGCCTCGCGCCCGAGATGCGAGTGCTCTTCAAGAAGGGCATCCTGGGCACCACCGGCTCGAACAAGTTTCTCTTCGACCACGTGGGAATCGTCGAGGCCCACACCGCCGCTGCAGGTGCGGATTTGGAAGCGGCCGCCATCGAGGCAGGTGCCAACGATTTTGCCGCGGTGTCGCACGCCGAGAACGACGACATCCCGGCCGAGGGCGTGACCGGAGCGCGCTTTCTATGCGATCTCACTGCCATCCACGCCGTCGCCACCTGGCTGAAGTCGAACGGCTGGACCGTAGTCACCTCAGAAATGGGCTACATCGCCAAGCAGTATCCTGAGCTCAATGACGAGCAACGCGCCGAGGTCGGCGAGTTCCTCCACGCCATCGAAGACAACGACGACGTGCAGCGAGTCTGGGCCGCATTCCGTTAAAAACGGAATCGGTGATCAATTCTTCCATCCAACCAAGCCGGCCTAATGGCCGGCCACTTCTGAGCGGCCACCCTCAAGAGAACGCGAGGGAACGGTTTTCTCCGTGGAGCAAGAAAGACCGAATGGCCTCGGTCCAGTTCCGGTGACCTTGTGTCTGACCAGTTGCTGACAGTCGCACCGTAAAGCTCCCGTCCCGATTACCTCCCCGCGTGCGGCGGCCGCCGCGTGGTGCTCCATAAGTTACCTGGCCCTGCTTTGGCGTCAGCAAGGTGGGCCGCTTCCCGACACGTCCGGGCCCTGAAAAACCTATGACCTCCCCCTGCGCACCAAGTGCACTTTTCGGGGGTGATCCCAGTAAGTGCGAAACGCCAGTTAGCCAGAACGGTCTGCCGTGATTTAACCGCCGGAGAGGGTCT
>JBDLWD010000027.1:0-9909 GCA_039804465.1 Verrucomicrobiota bacterium
GCTCTCGGCAACACCACCGTCACCGTCGCCTCGGGCGCCACCCTCGGCGGCTCCGGCTCGATCGCCGGCGCGACCACCGTCAACGGCATCCTCGCCGCCGGCAACTCGCCCGGCGTCCTGAGCTTTACCGGCAATCTTACCCTCGGCTCCGGCTCGACCTCGCTCTTCGAGATCAACGGCCTGACCCGCGGAACCGAGTATGACGGCGTGAACGTTGGCGGTGCGCTCGCCTACGGCGGCTCCATTGACCTCGTCTTCGGCGCACCCGTGGCCGCCGGCACCTATGACCTCTTCGGCGGTTCTTTCACCTCCCAGAGCGGCGACTTCTCCAGCGTAAGTATCGACGGCTCCGTGAGCGCGCCGGTCTTCACCGTCGGCACCGGCTGGTCCTTGGTCTCCGGCGGCTGGCAATACGACTTCGTCAACGCCACCGGCGATCTCACCATCACCTCAGCCATCCCCGAGCCCTCCGCCTTCGCTGCGTTCGCCGGTCTCGCCGGCCTGGGCCTCGCCGGCCTGCGCCGCCGTCGCCGCGCCTGATCCCAAGCGTCACTCGCACGAGCCCGCCCCTATTCGGGGGCGGGCTCTTTTTTGCCGCATTTCTATCGCCGCCGCTTCGCCACCAGCGAAAAAGCCGCCACCGCCATCTTCGATTACATCGAGAGCTTCTATAACCGATCCCGCCTTCACTCGGCCCTCGGCTTCAAAAGTCATCTCGCCTACGAATCCAACCTCAACCAACCAACATCCCATCACACTCTTCGCGTGTCCGTTTTATCGGGGGAAGCACAGACCGCCTTGCCGAAACGAAGGCTGAAAATCCATTCCCCTGTTTCCGAATACCGCTCCCGCACAAACAGGAGAAAAAGCCACTCGGACGATGGCCGGGAAAAAACTCCCCGGCCATCTTTTCACTGAAACTCAGACGCAGGGATCAGGCGTAGCAACGCAGTTCAAAGACGCGGGCTTGAGGCGCGCCGTGGGTGGCGAGGCACTCCAGCTCAACCACGCTTCCGGACACGGCCGCGGGCAGGCTATGCACGCGCTTCCGTTGCACGTTACCCTTCTCCTCGTGCACCACGACGCCGTCGATCTTCAGGCGGTAGTCGCTCACGAGGGTGAGCTGGGCGCCGCGCGGCGCGCTGATCTTTTGATGGTGATGGCTGGGAGTGATGAGCAGCTCGCGCTCAAAACCGCTATCGAAGGTGACGTGGATCTCACGCAGAGCGGCCTTGGCGGGCAGTTCCAGGCGCAGCGCCGCGGGAAGCGAGGCGGAGGTCCAGGCGTGGCGACTGTCGGAGGACCACGCGCCGAAGGCGGCTCGCAGATCGCGGGTGACGCCATCCAGCGCGAGGGCTGCGGTGTCCGCCCCGCTCGTGGCGGAGGCGCGGGCCGAACGGGCGAGGTCGGCGGGGTCCGCGTTGCCGATGCCGGGAAGGAATGCGTCGTCGCGCAGCAGGCGCTGCTGGAGCGCGCGAATGTTCTCCTCGGTGGAAAGGGCGCGGATATCGTTGGTCGGGGCGGAGAGCCAGAGGGCCGCCGCGGTGCCGACGGCCTGGCCGCCCACCGCGCAGGTGGCCATGACGCGGGTGCTGGCGAAGGCGATGTGGGTGGCGCTGATGTTGCGGCCGGCGAAGAAGAGGTTGCCAATGTTGCGCGAGTGGTAGCAGCGCAGCGGCAGCGGGAACAGGTGGTCGAAGTGATGCTGCACGCAGGGCGGCTCATCGGGGGCGTCCACGCCCATGGGCGGATGGGTGTCCACGAACCAGCCGCCGTAGGCCACGGTGTCAGGGAAGCCCTGCGGACGCAGCACGTCGTGCTCGGTCAAACGGTAGGGGCCGTGGAAGCGACGGGATTCACGCTTGGCGGGGATGGAGCCCACCCACTCGAGGCCCCAGTTGGCCGCCTCGGGGAACTCGCCGGAGTTCTTGATGTAGTCCCACACGCCGAGGGTGATGCGCAGGAGCTCGTGGCGGATCTCGGCGTTGTCCTTTAGCGTGTCGAGCTGACCGCCCCACTCAAACCACCAGTAGCCGTATTCGAAGCTCTTGATCGGGCGCAGCTTGAAATCCTCTTTCTTGAAGGTGCGAACCCAGGAGGGACGGACGAAGGGCTGCGGCTTGTCGTGCTTGCGACCGGTGAGCAGGATCGAGCTGCCCAGCGTCTGCCGGTCGGCGACTTCCTGGGCCAAAGATTCTCCGAAGTCGCTCTTGGCCTCGCGTCCCACGTGAGAATCGGCCCCGGCCTCGGCACCGAGCCGTCCGTCGCCCGTGCAATCGGCAAAGAAGCGGGCGGTGATCACAAACTCGTCCTCGGTCGAGAGGCGGACGGCGCGGGCCGAGCGGATGGTCGAGCCTTCCATCTCCACGCTCACCACGTCGGTGTCGAGCAGCAGGCGGATGTTGGGCTCGAGCATGACCTTCTCATAAAGCAGGAGATCCCACTGGGAATAGACGCCGGCGGGATTGCGGAAAGCGTCGTCGAGGCGGAGCTCCTCGATGATGCCGGACTCGCGCGCGCCGGGCTTGGAGCCGTGGCAATCGGCGCCGACCACATGCATCTTCACCTCGCTGGAGGCGTTACCGCCCAGGACGGATCGGTCTTGCACGAGGACGACGCGCGCGCCGTTTCGAGCCGCGGCGAGCGCGGCGCACACGCCGGAGAGACCGCCGCCGGCCACCAGAAGGTCCGTGTCCAGAAGAATGGTTTTATTGGGCATGGGATTACCAGAAGCGGAATGCTTGCGGCAGGCGAAAGGGGCGTTAGTGAAATCGTTCACTAAAATGGCGGGAGTGACTCTTCAAGACGTGGCGCGGGCGACGGGTTTCGCGGTGTCGACCGTGTCCTACGCCCTGCGCGGCGCGCGCAACGTGCCGCCCGCCACGGCCGAGCGGATAAGGGCCGAGGCGGGGCGGATTGGCTATCGCGTGAACGCGCGCGTGGCGGAGCTGATGGCGCATGTGCGGCGGGGCCGGGGCGCCGACCCCGCCGACCGCCTCGCGCTCGTCTGGGTGGAGGCGGGGGCGGAGCGAGGATTGGGTCGGGAAATCGCCGAGGGGGCGAGGACGCGCGCCTTGGAGCGAGGCTATGGCCTGGCCGAATTCACCCTCGCCAAGACCGAGGGCCGGACCCGCAGACTGGCGGACATCCTGTTCGCCCGGGGCATCGCGGGCGTGGTCTTCGGACCGGTCTTCGAGCGGGCCAGGGTGGACATCGATTGGCCATGGGAACGCTTCGCGATGGCGGTGGTGGGCACGGCGGAGTGGAAAGTCCCTCTCTCGCGGGCGGCGCACCATCACTACGAGGCGATGCGGCTCACGCTGGAGGCGGCGGATAAAACCGGCGCAACCCGGCCCGCGGTGTGGCTGGGCGCCACGACAAACGAGCGGGCGCACCGCGGCTGGCAGGCGGCCTGGCTGGCCTACGGCCCTGCGGACGCGGCGCAACGCCTCTGGCTGACCGACGAGCGGCCGGCACGGCAGCCCCTGCGCCGCTGGCTGCGCGAGATGAGACCGGACGCGATGCTGGTGGGCGACGCGGGACAGGCCGGGCGGCTTCGGGAGGCCGGGTGGAGCGGCGAACCCGGGCGCACGTTTATCATGGATTGGAGGGCGGGCGCCGGACTACCCGGCGTGGACCAGGGCTACGACACCATCGCGGGGCACGCGGTCGATCTGGTCGTCGCCCAGCTCCAGCGCAACGAACGCGGCGCGCCCGACCCTCCGAGGTCCCTGCTGTTTCCCGGCCGCTGGCGCGCGGACGCATAAAGCCGTCCGGACGCAGGCGGCTTCGTCCTGCCGGCCGCATGTCCCCGGACGGCGCGAGATTGCCCCGGTCCGCCCGGCGCGTTTGGCTATCGGTCTTTCCCCATGAAAAAAGCCGCCATCCTCCAGAAGCTGAGCACCGAAAAGGTCATCGCCCTGATCCGCGCCGAGAGCCCGGACGGCCTCCTTGAGTGCGCCGACGCCCTCGCCGCCGGAGGCCTCACCTCCATCGAGCTCACCATGACCACCCCCGGCGCGATCCGTATGCTGGAGAAAGTGTCCGCCGAGCGCCCCGATTTCCTCTTCGGCCTTGGGACCGTGCTCGACGCCGAGACCGCCCGCGCGGGCTTCCTCGCCGGCGCGAAGTTCATCGTCACCCCTGCCCTGCGTCCCGAAGTGATCACGCTATGCCAGCGCTACTCCGTGCCGATCTTCGCCGGAGCGCTCACGCCCACCGAGGTGATCAACGCCTGGGAGCTCGGCGCCGACGCGGCCAAGGTCTTCCCCGCCGAGTTCTTCGGCCCCGCCTACATCAAGTCGCTCAAGGCTCCCCTGCCCCAGGTCGAGCTCGTGCCCACCGGCGGCGTCACCGCCGAAAACGTCGGCGAGTTCATCAAGGCCGGAGCCTTCGCCACCGCCGCCGGCAGCTCGCTCGTCGAGGCCAAGGCGCTAAAGGAAAAGAACTGGGCCGCCATCACCGCCAAGGCCCAGGCCTTCGTGAAGGCCGTCGCGGCCGCCACCGCCAAGTAAGCGGAGGCGCGCGCCTCTTTATCCGGCAAAAAGCCGGGGCCTCGCGGCCCCGGCTTTTTCATTCGCCGAGATATTTGCGGATGTCAGGCAGGGGCTGCTTGCGCCTTCCGGCGGCGTCGCGCTCCAGCCAGGGCTCGACCGGCGGCTGGTCGTCGGGATCAAGATTGCTCTTGTCTAGCGGGCGCACGTTCTCGCCGTCATCGTCGTCCGACTCGCCGATTTCGATGCCTTCCAAATCGATACCGTCCCAATCAGTGGGGTCGAAAAACTGGGAAAACCGTCGCGCCACCGGATCGAGGACGGCCACGGGGTTCTTCACCCGACCGGCTTTCACCATCTCGAAAACGCAGGGCATGTATTGGTCGTCGTAGCGGCGGCGGAATTCGCTCATCCACTTGTTCGCCACGCCCTCGCGGCGATTGAGCAGCACGACATCCGAAAAATGGATACAGGCGTCGAACCACGTCTGAAGCGCGGGATTTTTTTCCACGAGCGCGCAATGCACCACGGTCAAAAGGCGCGCCACCGGCAGCGAATGAGCGGCGAGCCAGGGCTTGAGCGCCTCGAGCTGATCGACCGGGTCCACGCGGCCGTCGAGCAGGATGAAGACATGGGTGGCCTCGGCGGGCGGCGCCTCGGCGACGAGCATCTGCAGGTCGGCGTTCCACGCCATGCGGGCGCGGGAAAAGCCCAGCGTCTCGTCGGCCGGCCGAGCCGGCTCGCCAGCGGGCAGGTAGACGTGGGCGCGTTCGTTAGCGACGTCGAGCCCGTCGGCCAGCAGGTCGGCCAGCACCTCGCGGCGCCCCGAGCCGGGCGCTCCGAGGATCACGTAAACAAGCTGGCTGTGGGCGGCGGCGACGTCGGGCATGTTGAAAGGGCTGCTCAGAATTCGAAGGTGTGGTTTTGCGCGGAGTCGCGAAGCCAGTGGTCGAGCAGCACGAGGGCGGTCATGGACTCGACGATGGGCACGGCGCGCGGAACGACGCAGGGGTCGTGGCGGCCCTTGCCCATGAGCTCGGTCGCCTCGCCGGCGAGGTTCACTGTCGGCTGCGACTGGAGGATGGTGGCGGTGGGCTTGAAGGCCACGTTGAACACGATCTCCTCGCCGTTGCTGATGCCGCCCTGCACGCCGCCGGAGCGGTTGGTGGTGGTGCGGATGCGGCCGTCGCGGTTCTCGAAAAGGTCGTTGTGCTCGGAGCCGCGCAGGAGCGAGCCGCCGAAGCCGCTGCCGATCTCGAATCCCTTGGTCGCGGGCAAAGAGAGCATGGCCTTGGCCAGATCGGCCTCGAGGCGGTCGAAGACGGGCTCGCCGAGGCCGACCGGGACGCCTCGCACGCGGCACTGGATGATGCCGCCGACCGAGTCGCCCTCGCTGCGCACGGCCTTGATGCGCTCGATCATCTTCGCGGCGGTCTCGCCGTGCGGACAGCGCACCGCGGTCGCCTCGATTTGTTCAAGCGTGGGAAACTCCGCCAACGACTCGGCCGGGGCGGCGATGTCGTGGATGCGGGTGATGTAGGCGCGCAACTCCACGCCGCCGCGGGCGAGGATTTTTTTCGCGATGGCCCCCGCCGCCACGCGGCCGATGGTCTCGCGGGCCGAGCTGCGTCCGCCGCCGTTGGGATCACGGACGCCGAACTTGGTCTGATAGGTGAAATCGGCGTGCGAGGGCCGGAAGGCGGCCTTCATCTCGTTGTAGGCCGAGGAACGCTGGTCGGTGTTGCGCACCAGCATGCAGATGGGCGTGCCGGTCGTCATGCCCTCGTAGACGCCGGAGAGGATTTCGACCGTGTCGGCCTCCTTGCGCGGCGTGGTGATGTCGCTCTGGCCGGGACGGCGGCGATCGAGTTCGGCCTGGATCTCAGCGGCCGTGATGGGCAGGCGCGGAGGGCAGCCGTCGACGGTCACGCCGATGGCGGGACCGTGGCTTTCGCCCCAAGTGGTGATGCGGAAAAGGTGTCCGAAGCTGTTGGGCATCGTGGGTGGCAGGTTGGCTCCGGCGCGGGATGCCGCAAGGGTCAAAAAAACGTCGCGCTGGTGTCCCCGCCGTGAGTCGAACACGGATCAGTCGTTTAGGAAACGACCGCTCTATCCACTTGAGCTACGGGGACCTTGAAGAACTTGGCGCCAGGGGGCCGCTGCAAAAAAGCGAAGCCACCCTTGAACGCCAAAACCTCGCGGCACCGGACGCCACTAGGCAAGTGAAAGAAACTGGGCCGCCGGCGGAGGTCAGGCGGCGATCTGGGCGAGGAACTCGCGCGTGTCGCGCACCGCCTCGAGGCGGGCGGTGGCCGTCGCCGCCACGGCCGGGCTGCACAGGCCGGTGTTCTCCGCGAGGAAGATCAGGTAGGAGGCGATGTTGCGGAAGAAGCGCAGGCGGGCCTCCTCGCTGATGGAGTAGAAGCGCGCGCGCTGGCGGTAGCCCGCGGCGGTGTGGTCGCCGAGCGCGGACTTCTCCGTGCGGCCGTCGGCGGCGAGCACGAAGAGGAAGTTGTATTCGAACCAGAACATGTGCTCGGGCGAGGGCGGCAGGGCCTCGACTAGGGAGCGCGCCCGGGCGGGCGAGGCGAAGATCGCGTCCTCGGCCTCGGTCGAGCCCTGGCGGCGAAGCGCGTCGACGATGAAACTGCGGGCCATTTTGCGCTCGGTGGCGTCGGCGGACTCGGCGCCGGCGAGCGAGAGTTCGACGGTGAAGCGATACCACTCGCGCCAGAGCGCCTGGTCGCCAGCGTCGCGCGAGGCGAAGAGGGCGCGGCCCATCTCGTAGGTGTAGCGACCGCTGGTTTTGATCTCGAGTCGGGAGCCGGTGGCCTCGCCCATGACGCGGTAGTTTTCGGCCGATTTGCCTGAGCCGGAGTGGAAGCCGATGCTCACGTCGAAGGCCTTGCACACCGCCCACTGCCGGTCGATCAGTGCGCGTAGCGCGGCGTTGTCCGGATAGGGCATGTTCTTCTGGAAGCCGAAGGCGGGCGCGATGAAGTGGATTTTCATGCCGAGCGCCTCGCAGAGGGCGAGCATGACGGCGGTGGTTTCGGGGGTGGTGAGACCGGGAAGCTCGTCGATGGAGAGCTCGCGCAGGTAGGCGCGGCCGGCCTCGGTGTTGAAGGCGGCGGCGCGGGCCGCGGCGTATTTTTCGTCGCGGCGCTTCATCTTGGCCATGGCGGGCCAGACTTGCTCAAGCAGGGCGGCGAAGGCCGCATCGTCGAGCTTGAGGCCCGCCTGCGCCACCCGGGCACGGACACGGGCGACGAGGCCGGAGTCGAGTTCGACGAGACGCGCGCGCGTGCCGGCGGCGAGCTCGGGGGAGAGGTCGAAAGTGATGTAGCTGGCGAGCAGGCAGCCTTCCACGAGGGCGTCCTCGCGCAGGTCGAACTTGCCGCCGATGGGCTGGTGGTCGGCATTGAAGCTCCACGCGATGCGACGGTGGTGGAAGCCGTTGCGCAGCTTGGAAAGCACGCAGCCGTGGCTCATGCCCTGCACGCTCTGGCCTTGGTGGCCCTCTGGGACGTTGGCGCCGATGAAGGGGAAAGGCACGGTGTCGAGACGGCCGTCGAGCATGGCGTTAACGTCGTAGACGAGTTCGCGCGGAATGGAGTTTTGATTGGCAGTGAGGCCGAGGCCAAGGGCGGCCATCGTCCACTCCACAGCGGGCCAGTGCAGGGTGGTGAACCGCGCGCCCACGCCCAGCGTGCCGCGGCCGAGGTTGCCGCCGGCGGACGGGAAGATGGTCGAAGCGGGGTCGAACTCCAGCACGTGGTTTTTCAAGCGCAGCAAGTTAGCCCAGGTGGCAGGGAAAAACGCCTCGCCCGGCCGGGCGGAGAACCCGTCGTCGATGGCGCCCGCGACCTCGGCGGCGGCCGGGCCGGAAGCCTCGAGGCGCCAGGCGCAGTCGCCCGTGGCCGCGTCCTCGAGCAGGCTCCAGCGTCCGTGGCGGGTTTCAAAGCCGCTGTGCTCCCAGCGCGTGAGCGAAGCGCCCTGGGGCAGGCGCTCGCGCAGCGCGGGCCAGTCGAGGCAGAAGTCGGGGCTCACGCACGGGTTGGTGGCGATGCGGAGATTGTTTTCGAGAAGGAAGGCGTTGATGCGGGGGAACATTTCGGGAGGGAGAATAGGATGGAGAAAAAGGGACGACACTTGGTGTGAATTCAAGGGATCTAGCGAGGATGCTCTGCGGAGCGCTCGACCATCCAGGCGGAACCCTTGGCCGCCTAGATCTCGACGTTCTTGAGCGTGATGCTGCGAACCGAGACTACGCGCAGACCGGTGGGCGACTCGATGAAAACGTTTTCTATCGAAAGGTCGGTGACGTCAGCGTCCAAAATTAAAAAACGCGCCCCGCGGTCGAAACCCCGGCCAGCCTCTGGATCGTAAGCATCAGCGGCGGGCTCTATCTCGATTTCACCGGCACCTCGGCCCAGACGTTCACCATTCAACACTCGCCCGACCTTTCGAACTGGTTGAAGCTTCAAGACCTTGTCGCCAACGGCGCGACGCAGCGAATAACCGCCCCACCCGAACTCAATCCCTCCCCTGCCCGTTTCTTCCGCGCGATTCGTTGAAACCGCGCCGAAAGCGGCGTCGCTCTTCCACGATGAAAACCCTCTTCACCCACTCCGCCGCCGAGACCGCGGCCATGGACACCCGGCGCCTGCGCGAAGAACACCTCCTGGAGGATTTGTTCGCTCCAGGCGCCCTCCGCCTGGCTTGGTGGGAAACCGACCGCACCGTTGCCGCCGGCATCACGCCCGTCGCCACTCCTCTCGCGCTGCCCGTCCTGCCCGAGTTGCGCTCCGCCTTCTTCCTTGAGCGCCGCGAAGCCGGCGTGGTCAACATCGGCGGCCCCGGCGTGATCACCGTCGACGGCGCCGCCCATCGCCTCGAATCGCTCGACGCCCTCTACATCGGTCGCGGCGCCAAGGAAATCTCCTTCGCCTCCGATAATGCCTCCTCGCCCGCCAAATTCTGGCTCCTAAGCTACCCCGCCCATGCCGCCTACCCCACGCGCCATGTTTCCTTCGACTCGGCCGAGACCGTTGTCCTCGGCGCGCCGGCCACCGCCAACCAGCGTAAACTGACCAAACTCATCCACGCCGGCGCCTTCCCCACCTGCCAGGTCGTCATGGGCGTCACCCGTCTAGAAAGCGGCAGCATCTGGAACACGATGCCGCCCCACACCCACCTGCGCCGCTCCGAGGTTTATCTCTACTTTGACGTCGAGCCCGGCCACGCCGTTTTCCACTTCATGGGCCAGCCTCAGGAAACCCGCCACCTCGTCGTGCAGAACGAACAGGCCGTCCTATCCGCGCCGTGGTCCATCCACAGCGGTGCCGGCACCGCCCGCTACTCCTTCGTCTGGGGCATGGGCGGCGAAAACCAGGAATTCTCCGACATGGACGCC
>JBDLWD010000028.1:0-4166 GCA_039804465.1 Verrucomicrobiota bacterium
CACTCGACGCTGCTGGTGCACGCCTTGGACGCCCGCGATCCCGAGGGCGTGCGGGCCTCCATCCGGACCGGCCTGGAGGCGCCCCTGTTGCGGTGGACTCGCTGACATGAAGACCCTTCTCGCTGCCGTTTATCCGCTTGATTGGGCGCTGATTTTTCTCGTCGGCCTGGCCGGGGCGTGGCGCATCGTGCGCGGCCCGACCGTGCTGGATCGTCTGCTGGGTTTTGACGCGCTCACCGTGGCGGTGTGCGCGTTGATCGCGGTGCATTCGATCCGCACGCGGACGGCCGACTACATGGAGTTGATCATCGTGGTCACCGGTCTCGGGTTTTTCACCACCGTGGCCTTTTTTTATTACCTTATCCAGACTACCCCGAATTCGCGGAGCAGCAGTCTGGACGAACCGGACCGGCCCGCGCCCGGTGCACGCAAAGGAGACGGAGCATGAGCATGGAGCTGATCATTTCCGGCCTGGCCGCGCTTTTGGCGGTGGCGGGAGGCTTTTTCCTGATGGTCGCCGGGGTGGGGGTCTTGCGCCTGCCGGACGCGTATTGCCGTTCGCACGCGCTGGGCAAGGCCATGACCCTCGGCATAATCTGCATCCTGCTCGCCATGGGCCTGGCCATTCCCGATCTGGCTTGGTGGAAGGTGGCCCTGGCGGTGGCGTTTCAACTCGTGACCATCCCGGTGGCCAGCCACCTGTTTTGCCTCATCGCCTACCGCCGGCGACTGCGCCGGTGGTCGGTCTCCGGCTGGACCCTGGATTAGGGTCGCAAGGCCGTGGGGGGCGGAAAGTGGCTGGTAAAACGTCCCGCTTAACCCCTTGCCTAGTGCTTGCATGGCGCGTGCGATTATAAATCGCCATGCCATTTTCCATCCTGCCGCTTCTGGCTTCGGCCCAAGGCATCCCCGCGTGGGCCATCGCGCCTTTTGGCCTGCTGCTGTTGTTGATCGCCGTCATGCCGCTGACGCCGCCGGCGTTGAAGCACCTCTGGGATAGATACTACGCGCACGTGGCGATCGGACTGGGCTTGGCGGTGGCGCTTTGGTTCGGTCTGCGCGTGCCGCACGGGTGGAGCGTGGTCGGGCACACGACGCTCGAGTATGTTTCTTTTATCAGCTTGATCGGCTCGCTGTTCGTGGTTGCAGGGGGCGTGGTCCTGCGGGTGAAAGGCGAGGCCACGCCGGGCGAGAACGCCGCGTTTCTCGCGATCGCCGCGGTGATCACCGACGTGGTGGGCACCACCGGCGCCTCGATGGTGCTTATCCGCCCGTGGATACGAATGAACAAGGTGCGCATCAGCGCCTACCATGTGGTGTTTTTCATCTTTGTCGTCTCGAACTGCGGCGGCGCGCTTACGCCCATCGGCGACCCTCCCTTGTTTCTTGGCTACCTGCGCGGGGTGCCGTTTTTCTGGCTTCTGGCGAAGGCCTTGCCGGCCTGGCTTTTCGTGAATGGCGCGTTGATCCTGGTCTTTTGGTGGCTGGATCGGCGGTCTTTTGCCAAGGTGCAACCTCGGGTGCGGGCCGAGATCGAGGCCCCCGACACTTTCAAAATCGATGGGCGGCGCAATCTCGTGTTTCTGGCGGTGGTGGTGGGCGCGGTGTTTATCCCCGGCTCGGTTCCCCTGCTGCGCGAGGCGGTCATGCTTGCGGCGGCGGTGGCCAGCCACCTGCTGACGCCCAGGCCGCTGCACGAGGCCAACGCTTTTTCGTTCGGCCCGATCAAGGAGGTGGGATGCCTCTTCTTCGGCATTTTTCTCACCATGATGCCCGCGCTGGGCTACATCGCAGAGCACGGAAAAGAATTCGGGGTGGAAAAGCCGCTGCAGTATTATGTGGCGGCGGGCTCGCTCTCCTCGGTCTTGGACAACGCGCCCACCTACGCGACCTTCTTCGAGCTTGCCCAGAGCGCGGCGCAGGCCCGCGTGCCCGGGGCGTTTCCCGCCGAGGGTGCGCCGACGGCGGAGTTCACCGCGGCGGTGCTGAGCGTGTCGCCCGACCTCATTCTGGCGGTCAGCCTGGGAGCGGTCTTTTTCGGCGCGATGACCTATATTGGCAACGGGCCCAACTTCATGGTGAAGGCCATAGCGGACGGGGCGGGAGTAAGAACGCCGGGCTTTTTCGGTTACATCGTGCGGTTTTCGCTGCCCTTTCTCCTCCCCGTCCTCTTGGCGGCCGGTTGGTTGTTTCTCTGAAAATTGCCCGTTGAAAGAAGCGAGGCGGCGCGGTTCGCGATTCCTCTAGGGAGCAGCCAAGGCGGATATCTCTCGGGCGGAGAGGGCTCGGTTGTGGACGCGGATATCCTGGAGGATTCCGGAGTAGGGTTCCTTGGTGGAGGTGCGGTGTTGGGAACCGACGCTGCCGGCGGCTTTTTTATCGAGGGTGCGCTGGGGGATGTTTTCCCGGACGGCAACCTCGCGACCGTCAATGTAGAGGCGGGCGGTGCCGCGATCGAAGACGGCGGCGACGCGGGCCGCGCGGCCTGTGACGTAGGCGTTTTTGGCGACGACATCGGTGTGGTTTTCGACGCTGCCGATACGGAGGACGACATCGCCGGCGGCGGTGAGGCGGACGCCCCAGCCGGAATCGCCGGTGCGCGGCATGCGTTCCAAGACGACCTGATCGCGGACGGCGTCGGGTTTCATGGAGAAGGCGACGGTGATGGACTCGCCGAGGCCGACCTCGCGGCCGAAGAACGAGTAGGTGCCGTCGCGGAAGGCGGTGGGGCCGTCGCAGAGACGCCAAATGGGATCGGTGACGGACTCGAAGGCTTTGCTCTTTACGACTAGTTGGTCCGGCGCGGCAGGTTTCAGGAATTGCACGTCGTCGACCTCAATCCACTGGCCGGCGTCGGCGTCGGACTCGATGGAGACGGTGGCCTCGTTGCCGACGATTTTGGCCGTTGGAATGAGAATTCGCGTCCAAGCGGAGGTCGCGGGGATGGCGACGGAGACGGATTCGCCGCCGGGGCTGCCAACCGAGAGGCGGGCGACGCGTTGACCACCGGAGGAGCGCACCATCGCCGAGGCGGCGTAGTCGCCGTCGAGGATGTAGTGAAGCGTCTGGCTGGTGATGGTTTTGTAGGATTTCTCCGAGGAGTGGCGGAGCTTGGCGGAGGCGAGGAAGGCGCCGCCCTCGGAGACGCTGCTGGCGAAGACGTCGCCGGCCTCGTGCCACGCGATCGGTTCCTGCGGATCGACGCTGTCGAGGTTGTATTCGAAGCCCTCGTTGGAGATCAGATTGGCTCCGGGGTAGTCCTTGGCGTAGAAACGGAAGTAGTCGAAGTCGCATTCGCCCGGGTAGATCGACGTGTCCTTGATGGTGCCGAAGCCGTTGAGCGCGGTGAGCCAGACATTTTGCTGGCCGCGGATGCGGTCGTAGCGGATTCGCGCGACCTCGACGTGGTTGTCGTAAAAAATAATGCCCTCGGGGGTGTATTCGTAGGCGTCGATGAACCAGCCGCCCTCGAGGGGCTGGACCGGGATGTGGAAGCGGGCGGGCCAGGGATAGCCGTCACTCATGCCCTTGGGCGCGATGACGTCGTAGAGGTTGTTGGTGCCGACCCAGTGGGGGTTGTCGAGTTCGGAGGAGTCGATCTCGAAGAGGATGTTCTGCGCCGGGGTGGTGGGATCGAGAAGCTGGCCGGCGAGCACGTTTGCGGAAGGGCCGCGCTGCCAGAAGGCGGTGTGGACGCCGCCGTTTCCCTTCATGAGCGGGCGGTAGCGGCACTCGTAATAGCCGTAGCCGAAGCGCTTCTTGGTGAGGACGCCGCCGCCGGTGTTCTCCTTCTTGCCGTCGATGATCTCCTGGTCGACGCGAACGCGGAGGAGACCGTCGGAAACGCGGACATTTTCACGGCGGTTTAGGCCTCTTATGCCGGAGAAGTTGGCTTCTCCGCCGCGGCGATCCAGGCGGTAGACCCAGTCTTTCTCGTTCACCGTCGTGCCGTCGAATTCGTCGGCGAAAAGGAGAACGTAGGAAGAGTCGGGAGGCAGGGAGGCGGCGGTGGCCGAAGAGGCCAGAACGAGGGAGACGGCGAGGGCGCGACCGAGGGGCGTCATGATGGTTATCGGCAGGATTTCCAGGGAGGGGGAGCGGACGGGCGTATATTCCGCGCCGGCGGGCAAGGTAACGGCATCAATGCGCCGATTTCAGTTTTGCCA
>JBDLWD010000029.1:0-3072 GCA_039804465.1 Verrucomicrobiota bacterium
CAGTCGATGGAGACCAGGGGGGCGTCGGGCGAGATGCTGCCCGCATGGAGGATACCGGCGATGGTCGTCTTGCCCGTGCCCGGCTCGCCTTGTAACAGGACCGGGGTGCGCACGGCGGAGAGTTTTTTGAGCTGCTGGATGAGGCGCTTGTGCGACGAGCTCACCCCGACCAACAAGGTCTCCAAATCGCGCCCCGCGCCCGATTTTCCCGAGGCGGAATCGGGCGGCCGCTCGGTGCTGAAGCGGCGATACTCGAGGGCGCGCTTCAAGGTGGCGATCAAGTCATCGACCCGGAACGGCTTTTGCAGATAGTCGAAAGCGCCGAACTTAAGGGCCTGCACCGCGCTCTCGGTAGAGGCGTAGGCGGTCATGATGATGACCACGGCCGTCGGGTCGTAGGCCTTCAGCTGGCGCAGCAAAGTGATGCCGTCCATCGGCTTCATGTCGATGTCGGCCAGGACCAGATCGTATTTCTCGCTCTTGTAACGAGCCAGCGCCTTCTCTCCGTCGGTGGCGAATGCGGTGCTGTAACCAGTCGGCTGGATCACCGCCTCGAGCATTTCGTGGATGGAGAGGAGATCGTCTACGATGAGAACGGACGGCATGGGCGCGGAGAAAAGGGACTGGGAGAGTCGCCGGGAAAAGACAAGGACACCGATTGCGAGGCCATGGCGCAAGCCGTGAACCCGCGGACTATTCCTTGCCTATTTCAGGCCGCCCGCAACCGCACCAAGCTGGAAGATGGGCAGGAACATGGCCATGACGATGCCGCCGACCACCACGCCGAGGAATACAATGAGGAGGGGCTCGATCAACGAGGTCAGCGAGGCGACGGTGGCCTCCGACTCGGTGTCGTAAAAGTCGGCGACCTTGTTCATCATCCCGTCCACGTTGCCGGTGGACTCGCCGGCCTTGACCATGTGCTTCATCATCGGCGGGAAGAACGGATTCGCGCCGAGCACCTCGGAGACCTGTCCGCCCTGGCTTACGTGCCGCGCGATGTCCGCGCAGGCATCCTCGATCTGCACCTTGTTGGAGGCGGCGGCCACGATCTCCAAGGTGCGCAGGATGGGCACGCCGGAGCGGATCAAGGTGGCGTAGGTGCGGCAGAAGCGGGACAGGGCGATCTTGTGGATCAGGTTGCCAAAGATGGGCGCCTTGACGAGCGACTCGTCGCGCAGCCGGCGGCCCTTCGGGGTGGCGACGAATTTACTCAAAAACCAATACGCGCCATAGGCCGCGATCACGAGGTAGAAAAAGTTGTGTTTAAGGAAATCGCTCAGATCGATGAGCAACTGGGTGGGCGCGGGCAGGGCGGAGCCAAAATCCGCGAACATGGCGGCGAACACCGGGATGACGAAAATCAGGAGCACGTTGACCAGCGCGATGGCCAGGCCGATCACGGCTATCGGGTAGGTCATCGCCGATTTCACCTTCTTGGTGAGCTTCACGCTCGACTCGAAATAGAGCGCCACTTTGCCGAGGATTTCCGCCAGCGCGCCAGAGGCTTCGCCGGCCTCGACCATGGAGGTGAACAGAGAATTGAACGCCTTGGGATAAAGTTTCACCGCGTGCGAAAACGCGCTGCCCTGCGAGATCTCCACGCGCACGTCGCGGATGATGACACGGAAAACGGGATCCTCCGTCTGGTCCTGCAACGCCTCCAGACACTGCACCAGAGGCAGGCCGGCCCCCAGCAGGGAGGACAGCTGCTGGGTGAAGATGGCCAGCTCGCCGAGGGGCAGTTTGTATTTTTTCGCCTTCTTCTCGTAGACCTTCTGCTTCGCCAGGGCCTGCGCGGTGGCCACGTTGGCCTTTTTGGCGGCCGACGCGGCACCGGACGACGGGGAAGAGCGAAGGGCTTGGGCTTGGCCGGCGGATGCGCTGCGCGACGAGATGAAAGCCATGGAGATTTATTGGCCCGGGCTTGGCGGGGCGGCAACCCGTTTCCGAGCAGGGCACCGGGCTTGGGCGTCGCGCTGGCAGACCGGCGGGAGGAAACGCAAAACCCCGTGGACGCCGGGCTTGACCGCGCCGCCCGGTTGGCCGAAGGTTGCGGGGCGTCACTCAAGCGGCTGTAGTTTAGTGGTAAAACTCCACTCTTCCAAAGTGGTCTCGGGGGTTCGATTCCCCCCAGCCGCACCACTTTTCCCGTAGCGATGGATCGCAGGAAAATCCGCATGGCGTAACTTGGCGCATGCCAGCCCGTCTAGCGCAGGGAGTTTGATCGCGCGTCGCATGACCTTTCCCAGACACCCTCGCCTCCTCTTGCCGCCGCTGCTCATCGGCGGGGCGATGCTCGCGCTCTGGCTGCACGCAAACCGCGCGGAGTCCGGTGCGGGCAAACCACGTGAAACCGCCAGCGGCTTCGAAGCGGACCAGCTTACGGCGGGAACGAACGCCGGAAAAACGCGACGTGACGACCTTGCGCCTGCGGACGCCCTGGCGGACATGGTGCGTTCGCGGCTAAACCAGCCGGGGCACCGCGCCGGCGAGGCCTTGCTAGTCTTCAAAGACGAGGCGGCACGGCTCGCCTTTCTCGCCCGCGCTGGAGAGGCCGGAGCCGAGGTTCTGGGCGAGATCCCCGCCCTGAACGCCGTGCGGATACGCGCCGAAGACTACGGACGACTGGCAAGGGAGCTGGCCGGGCGGACCGCCGATTACGCCAGCGTGGGCGGCAACCCGCTGCTTGGCTCCGAGCCTCCGGCC
This sequence comes from Verrucomicrobiota bacterium, assembly GCA_039804465.1. GTDB lineage: Bacteria > Verrucomicrobiota > Verrucomicrobiia > Opitutales > Opitutaceae > IMCC26134_A. The sequence goes on from JBDLWD010000029.1 coordinate 2,710, forward strand.
GAGGCCCGCGAAGCGCGCGAGGCGCGACCGGTGGGCACCGGCCTGCTGCCAGCGATTGGAGTGCGGACCGGCGCGGATCCCGCCTGGGGGCGGGGCGTGGTCGTCGCGGTGCTCGACGGCGGGGCGACATCCGCGGCCGCGCCCGGCGCGGGCATCAAGTATCTGGATATCGGATACGGAATAAGCGGCCCGGGGGACGATTCGGTCCACGGCACCGCGGTGGCCGCCCTCGTCGCCGCGGTGGCGCCGGCGGCCGGCCTGCTCAGCGTGCGGGGGACCGCACCGGACGGGGCGAGCGACGCATTCGCGGTGGCCCAGGGAATCTACGCCGCGGTGGAAGCGGGCGCGCGGGTGATCAACATC
>JBDLWD010000030.1:0-5630 GCA_039804465.1 Verrucomicrobiota bacterium
TTCCGCAGAAACTCCCGCTGCGCGACGGCCACCTCCACGGCGGGCAATCCGCAAAAAACCACCTCCTTGTTTCCGCCTGTTTTAACCGGGTCGTAATCCAGACCGTCGAACGCGTTCAGCACGGATATCGAATACTGCTCCGGGTCGATGCGAAACTGGGTGCTGATAAGCTCGGGAAAATAGCCCGCATCCTTCACCCGCTTGGGATCCAGCGTGGCGCGCCTCACAAACCGCGTCGCCGGGCTTACCCCGCAGCAAGCCTGCGCATAACCGGAGCTCTTTTTGGGCCTGAGTTCCGCAAGTGCCTGCGCGAGGGCATCGTCATCTCCGGCGGCCACCTCGCGGCAATCTTCCACGACCAAGGGGGCTTGAAGCGAGGAGACCCGCGCCACCAGGGTGGTCTGCTCCCCGCGATCCACGACAAAGGCCTTGGGCTTGGCGGATAAAAACATGGTTTAAGCAAGGCCGCGGCCCGACGCAAAAAAAGCAGGAACGGACAACATGCTAGGCCGCAAACCCTTCGCCGCACCCCTCGGAGAGACAAGACTTTTTACAGATTTGCCCCAACGATGAACCCGTAAAAAAACCGCCGCCGAAAAATCGGCGGCGGCAGGAAACTGAAGGAGGGCGGCTTGGATCCGCCAGGCGTGAAAACGCCTTACTTCTGCCAGGTGCGCTTCTTGTGACGATTAGCCTTCAGGCGCTTCTTGCGCTTGTGCTTGTTCATCTGGAGACGGCGCTTCTTTTTGAGGTTGCCCATGAGAGTGCGGGTTTAGGTGTTGTTCAGAGAAAACCGTCTGGAAAACACCCTGCCGTCCCCGCTGTAAAGCCCAATCTCGGACGTCTCCCTTCCAGCCTAGGTGTCTGCGGACACGATTTCCACCCGCAGAGCCGCCGCCGTGGAATAAACCCAGCCGCGAATCCGCGCTCCCGGAAACGCATCTCGAAGGCTGACCGCATAGGCCTCCAGCTGGGGCGCATACTCTGCGCGCAGTCGCTCCAGCAAAGCCGCGTCGGCCTCGCCTGCGCGACGCCGGTTGGTCTTCCAGTCCACCACCCAGGCCTCGTTAGCCGCCGCGTCGTGCAGCACCAGATCCATCACGCCGTCCATCCACTCATTCGCGCGCAAGGGCGCGAACACCGCCAGCTCCGCCTGCCGGTCCCAACGCGCCGTCTCCAGCTCGGCGCGCGTGTCGCTCGCCAGCCAGGCCGACCACTCCACCTGCGCCCGCTCGCCAAGCCCCAGACCCTCCGCCGCCGAGAGACGACGGACCGCATAGGTCTCCAAAATATCCGGCTCCGCGCCCCAAGGGAAAAACTCCAGCGTCTCGTGCCACCACAAACCGTAGTCGATCGCCTCCTCCGAGCCCGCGCGCACCGGCACGGGTTCATCCACCGCCGACTCGTGCCGCGCCGTGCGCGCCAGATCAGGGGCATGCGCCAACTGGTGAGGTAACAGCCGCGTGGGCAACGCCGGGGCGGGACGCTTCGGCGTTGCCCGCGCCTCGTCCGGCTCCGATCCAGCGCCGCCGCCGATCCGCTCCACGGTCTCCACGCCCGACCCCTTGCGCGGGGCCGGCGCCAGCTCACGCCAGGTATCGTCAATCTCGGGCGCCGCGCCCGTCCAGTCGCCCCACAAGCCGGCGAAGGTAGGCTCCTCGCGCTGCTTTCCGCCCCACCCATCCGCCCAGGGCAGCACCAGCGCGCGCCGAGGCCGCGTAAGCGTCACGTAGAGCAGTCGCACCAACTCGCGCCAGCGCTCCCGTTCGCGCGCATCCTTGGTTTCTTGCGGCACACTCGCCCCGTCGAAAAACACCTGCAGCCCCTCCTGCGCGTCGCGCAGCAGCCTGATGCCCTTATCGGACGCCTTGCCAATGCCGCGCCAAAGCCCGACGGGGATTACGACCGGCCATTCCAAGCCCTTGGCCGAGTGCGAAGTGAGCAGGTTGATCGCGTCGTCCGCCGGTTTGCCCGCCGGTCGTCCATCCTCCAGCCGCGCCAGTAATTCGGCCAGCCACGCGCGCGGACCGGCGCCGCTCAGTCCCAGCTCCGCGGCCTCGGCCAGCAGGCGCTCGAGCTCGCCCGCCGCCGCGCCGCCCTCATCGAGGCTCCTCGCCTTCGCGGCCAGCCCGGCGGCCTCGGCCAGACCGGAGGCGAAGTCGCCCAACGCCACGCCATCGTCGTTCACCCGCAAGATCCAGGGACGCACCGCCTCCAGCGCGGCCCGCAGCGGCGCGGAGTGGACCTCGGGCTCCTCCCACTTGAAGCCGCCGTGCCGCCGCAGCTCCGCAGCCATCAGGCCGTCGCTCACCGCGAACACCTCGCGCAACACGCCCGCCCACTCGAAGGTGTTCTCATGGTCGCAGCAGACGGCCAGCAGGCCCGTCATCCACGCGTAAGCCGGCTGGTCGCCGTTGCGATTCTTCCGCATCTGCAGCGCGCATTTAAGCCGCGCCGCCTCGAACTCCTTGCGCACGATCAGCAGCCACTCGTTGCGCGGCGCGAGCACGCAGACCTCGCCCCAGTTCGCGGCGCCCACGCCCTCCGGCCCGCGCTCCGCAAGGAAACGCGCCACCTGGCGCGCCTCCTCCGCCATCCAGCCTTCCACCCCGGATATCTTCGGGCCGGAGTTCGGCGGCGCGAGCGGCAGCCGCGCCACGCGCCCCGGTGCGTTGCCCGGACCGGCGGCGAGCTCGCTGTAGTGAACTTGCAGATACGGAGCAGGCGCTTCCGGAGCGGGCGGGAGGCCGAGGTTGTGATCGCGCCCCGCGCCAAAAGCGGCGGGCAGCGTGTCGTTCAAAAGCCCTATGACCGCGTGCGGCGCGCGGAAGGTGACATGAAACTCCAGCCGCTCGCCGCCGTCGCCGCGGGCGAACGCATCCAGATGGCGGCGGAAATTCCCGATGTCGGCCCGGCTCCCGTAGATCGCCTGCTGACCATCGCCCACCATGCAGAAATGACCGGGGCGCGGACCCGCGCCGCCGCCGGAGGGCCACTTGCCGCGCGGCTCGCCTGGAGCGCGAGCCACCTCCACGAGAACGGCGAACTGCTGCGGATCCGTGTCCTGCGCCTCGTCGAGGATGACGCGCCAGCCCTCCGCGCGGATGCGGTCGAGCGTCGCCGGATCGCGCAGCACAGCCATCGCGGCGTCGATCTGGTCCGCGTAGGTCTGCACCCCGCGCTCGAAGCGCCAGGCGCGATAACGCTCGGCCAGCTCGCCCGCCAGCGCCGCGGCCGCCGATGCAAGCCAGCGCTTGAGCGGCGCCATCCAGGCCTCGGCCAGCTCCACGACAGCCTGGGCGGTGCCCGCCGGCTCGTAGAGGGGAAGGAAACCCGAGCCGCGCGCGAAACTCTCCGTCCACGCCGCCGCGCGCCGTTTGCTCAGCTCCACGTTCGCCGCGCCCCGACCCTTGGCCGGCAGGGCCAACAACTGCGCGAAAATCGCCCCGGAAAGCGCGGGCGGCGGCCCCGCCGGGCGGCGCTCGCGCAGCGTCTCCGCCGCAGCCGCGTCGAGATCGCGCGCGAGGGAGAAGATATCCTCCATCGGCACGTGCCGCAAAAAGGCTTTCAGCTCCGGCTCCGCGAGCACGGAGAAGCGCATCTCGTCCTGCTCGAGAAACTCCTCCCAAAGCGCCTCGTCGTCCTCGGGCACGACCACGGGGTTGAGATTGATGCCGAGCGTCTGGCCGTAGGTCTGCGCAAGCTTCAGACAGAAGCTGTGGATGGTGCCGAAAAACGCCCGCTCGAGCTGGTCGAGCGCGGCGAGATCCCGGCCGCCGGCGGCCATGACCTTGCGTAGCAACACCGCGCGGGCCTTCTGCCCGATCTGCGAGGCGGCCTTCTTCGTAAAGGTCACCACCGCGGTGCGCCGGAGCAGCGCCGCTCCCCCGGGCGAGAGGGCCATGGCGGCGAGCCGCTCCGAAATGGCGGTGGTCTTGCCCGAGCCTGCGTTGGCGCTCACCGCGAAGTTGCGGCCCCACTCGTCGCGGAAGCGGTCGCGCGCCGCCTGGTCGGCCAGCGGCCGAGAAACGGATTCACTCATCGCCACCCTCCCCCTCGTCCGCGGCGCCCTCGTCGCCGAAGGTCGCGGCGAATTTCGCGCGCAGGATCGCCTCGGGCACCGGTGCGCAGGCCAGGGGCCAGGCGTATCCGCCCGGCGCATACTCGGAGCGGTCGCGGGTGAGCGCGCCGCATACGCCGGTGACCAGAAAACGGTCGAGGCGCCCCAGCATGCCCAGCGCGGAATCCAGCTCCTCGGCCCCCACCGCCGCCACCTCACCCGGCTCGGGCTTGATCATCCACACCCGGCCGTGGGCCGCGCCGAGCGAGCGCACGGCGGCGAGATAGATCCCGAGCTGGAGCGAAGCCCCGTCCCGCGCCATGCGCTTCGCGGAGAAGGTCTTCTCCGCGCCGGTTTTGAAATCGATCACATCCACGCGCGCGCCTCGCCACCCAGGGCGGTCCAGACGCACGAGATCCATGCGACCCTTCACCGGGAAGGCGCCCGAACCGAGCGGAACGGTCGCGCCGTCGGGCAGGCGCGCCTCGGTCGCCACGTAGCGGCCCGCGTCGGGGAGGGCGTAAACGTTCTCCAAAAGAACGTCGCACATGCGCGCCAGCTCGGCGTGAAACGAGTCCCAGTAGCAGTCGCGCGGCCAGTTCGCGCGCAGCTCGACCAGGGCCGCGGCCAGGCGGGCGCGCGACTCGTCCAAGCCGGGCATTTCGCCAAAGCCGCGCGCGTCGGCCTGGACGGGCCGGAGAGCCTCGGCCAGCAGCTCGTGGGCGCGCTGGCCTAGGACCTTGCGGCGCGCACGCGCCAGCGGCTCCCACGCCACGCGACCAGCGCCGAGGACGCCCTCGAACCACAACACGGCGGGATCGCGCACCCCCGCCTCGATGCCGCGCGCGGTCAGGCTGGCGGGCTTGATGCGCGCGGGATCGCCGGCGAAGAAAAACTCGTCGAAGGGCCGCGCGGCATCGCGCCGCCCGGTCCACACCGCGTGCCAAGCGGCCGTCTCCATCCCGCCGGCGGAGGCTGCGCCGGCTTGGCGAGCCTCGCGCTCGAAGGTCTTTTCCAAGTCGCCGTCGTCCGCGCCACGCGCCCAGAGCACGCGCTCCAGCCAGGCATTGGGCGCAAGTTTCAGCTCGGGCTCGGCGTCGTCGTGCAGGGCGGCGGTGAAGATGACTTCCTCGGTGGTGTCACGCGCGAGCGCGGCGAGGCCGGCGCGCTCCAGACCGCCGCGGTGCTCGGTGGTGAAGAGACCCAGGCTGAAACGTCCCCGTGCGTTGAGCGCCTCGCGCTGCGCGTCGGTCAGCCAGCAACTTTCCGGCCGGCGCTCGGGCCAGATGCCTGCGTTGCTCTCGACCAGAATGAGATGCGACCACGCCACGCCCTCGGCCCGGCGCCGGGTGGTGAGCGTCACGCGCGCGAAGCCGCCGCGCCCTGGCGCCTCTCGGGCGGGACTGGCCTCGGGCAGGAACGACGCCAGGGCGGCCAGCGCGGAGGCGCGCGGGTAGGGCTCGCGGGAGCGTTTGGCAAAGACCTCGAGCGCGCCCGAGATCGGAGGCTCCAGCCCGAGCGCCTCGCACTGGGTGCGCAAACGCGTGAGCGCGTCGGCCAGGCTGATCTC
>JBDLWD010000031.1:0-2592 GCA_039804465.1 Verrucomicrobiota bacterium
GCTCGCCGCCGGAAAGTCCGCCGGCCCTCGCCCGGGCAAACCCTCCGGCCCGCTTGGCTTCCACGGGCGTCGCAAGCGCTGAGGTTCATCCGCCCGGCGGGCGGCATCGCTTCATGGGCCAGTGCATTCAGGCCTGAGTCCAATCACCTGTTCGTTTTGGATTTATTCAACGCAGAGCCGCCGAGACGCAGAGAGTCGGAAATGATTTCCCATAAGCTTTATCCTGTCCTTCTCCGCGCCCCTGCGCCTCCGCGTTAAAGTCCGAAATCGAGGTCGCTCTGGTATGAGTCCGTAAAAAAAGCCCGGACGCCAACGCGCCCGGGCCGGAATCGAAAAAAGCGGACCGCGCAGCCGGGAAAGGCCGCGCGGAAAACCTTACTTGGCGAACAGCGAGTCGATGTTGTCGCTCTCCACCTCGACGTCGGCGAACAGCCAAGACGAGAGGTAGCGCTCGGCGCAGGAGGGGATGATGACCACGATGGTCTTGCCCTTGTTCTCGTCGCGCTTCGCGAGCTGGATGGCGGCCCACACCGCGGCGCCGGAGGAGATGCCGAGGGGGATGCCGTCCTGCGTGCTGACCTGCTTGGAAACGGGACCGGAATCGGTCTCCTTCACCTGGATGATCTCGTCGATGATCTTGGTGTTGAGCACGGCGGGCACGAAGCCGGCGCCGATGCCCTGAAGCTTGTGCGGGCCGGGCTGGCCGCCCGACAGCACGGGGGAACCGGCGGGCTCGACCGCCACGATCTTCACGCCGGGCTTCTTAGCCTTCAGCACTTCGCCGACGCCGGTGATGGTGCCGCCGGTGCCGACGCCAGAGACGACGAAGTCGACCTTGCCGTCGGTGTCGCGCCAGATCTCCTCCGCGGTGGTCTTGCGGTGGACGGCGGGATTGTCGGGGTTGGCGAACTGCTGAAGAATGACGCTGTTCGGGATCTTGGCGTTCAGCTCCTCGGCCTTGGCGATCGCGCCCTTCATGCCCTTGGCACCCTCGGTGAGCACGAGTTTCGCGCCGAGGATCTTGAGCAGCTTGCGGCGCTCGAGCGACATCGTCTCGGGCATGGTGAGGATGAGCTTCAGGCCCTTCGCGGCGGCCACGAAGGCGAGCGCGATACCCGTGTTGCCCGAGGTGGGCTCGATCAGGATGGTGTCCTGGTTGATGCGGCCGGACTTGAGCGCCTCCTCGACCATCGCGTTACCGATGCGGTCTTTGACGCTCGAAAGCGGGTTGAAGAACTCGAGCTTGAGCAAAATCTCCGCCTGCGCTCCGTGGGCGGCGGCGGTGCGGTTGAGGCGCACCAGCGGCGTGTTACCAATCGTCTCGGTGATATTGTTGTAGATACGAGCCATGTTGGGTATGTGAGTTAACTTACCTAAGATTAAACGCCATGAGCCGTCGTGAGGCAATCGCTAAGTCGATTTTTTCACGGGTTGAGAAACCATGTTTCACGCTCAAGCCAGCCAGCGCCAAAGGGCGGCTACGCCGGCGCAAAGCAGCACGCCGATCGCGGTGGGCATGGCCGCGGAAAGAACGGTCCACTTCACCGATCGGGTTTCCTTGTAGATCGTGTAAAGCGTGGTGCTGCAGGGGTTGTGACAGAGGCTGAAAAGCATCAGGCAGACGCCCGTGAGCGTGGACCAACCCGCGGAGACGAGCAACGCGCGCACGGCCTCGTCGTCCGCCTCGAACAAGACTCCGGCGGCATATTCGCCGCCCGTCTGGCCGCCGATCAAAACGGTGAGCATGAGAACGGAAGGGATCACGATCTCGTTGGCGGGAATCGCGATCACGTAGGCGAGCAGAATGACGCCGTTTAGCCCGATCAGCAGACCCAAGGGGTCGAGGCCGTGCACCGCCCAATGCGCCAGACTCTGTCCGCCGAAGTGAACGTTGGCGACCAGCCAGATGACCGCGCCCGCCGGCATGGCGAAAACGATCGCGCGCCAGAGCACGAAGAGCGTTCGATCGATCAGGGAGGTGTAGAGCGTGCGCCAGAGATTGGGCGGCCGGTAGGGAGGGAGCTCGAGGCTGAAGGTCGAGGCTTCCCCGCGCAAAAGAGTGCGGCTGAGGACCCAGGAAGTGAGCAAGGTCAACCCGAGTCCAAGAACCGCGACCGTGAAAACCGCCCCGGTGGCGACGAAGCCCGCGAGGCCGGCGGGCGCGAGAGCGCCGAGGAAGATCGTGGCGACCAGAATCTGCGTCGGCCAGCGGCCGTTGCAGAGGGCGAAGTTGTTGGTGACGATCGCGATCAGTCGCTCGCGCGGTGAATCGATAACGCGCGCGGCGATGACTCCTGCGGCGTTGCAGCCGTAACCCATGGCCATCGTCAGCGCCTGCTTGCCATGCGCGCCGACACGATGGAAAAGCCGGTCGAGATTGAACGCGACCCGCGGCAGGTAGCCAAGGTCCTCCAGCAGGGTGAAGGCGGGGAAAAAAATCGCCATGGGCGGCAGCATCACGCTGATGACCCAGGCAGTGGACAGATACATGCCGTCCACCAGCAGGCCGGCCATCCAGGCGGGCAGCGCGCCGTGAGCGATGTCGTGGAGCCACGGATACAGCTTGCCCATCAACAAATCGGCGAGGAGCGA
>JBDLWD010000032.1:0-3217 GCA_039804465.1 Verrucomicrobiota bacterium
CGAGCCGGCGACGAGCGCGGAGTTCGCGCGGACACTGGGGCGCGTGTTGAGGCGGCCGGCGGTGTTGCCCGCGCCGGCGTGGGCGCTTCGGCTGGCGCTCGGGCGGGGGCTGGCCGACGAGGCCTTGCTCGCGAGCCAGCGGGTTCGGCCGGCGGCTTTGGCGGCGGCCGGGCACCGGTTTCGGCACGAAAAGCTGGAAGCGGCGTTGCGCCATTTGCTCGGGCGCGTTTGCTGACGCCCGTTTTTTTCGCGAAAACATGCATCTACACACGGTTATCATTGGTGCCGGCATATCCGGTTTGTTGGCGGCGCGCGTGCTTCAGGATTCCGGGGCGCGGGTCACTGTGTTGGAAAAGAGCCGCGGCTACGGCGGCCGGCTCGCCACCAAGCGGGTGGGGGACGCGGTCTTCGACCAGGGCGCGCAGTATTTCACGGTGAAGGATCCGCGTTTCGCGGCGTGGGTGGAGCGTTGGGAGAAGGCCGGGCTGGTGAGTCCGTGGCCGGGCAGCGAGCACCGTCGCTACATCGGCCGGCCCAGCATGACCGCCGTGCCCAAGGCCCTGGCCGAGGGGCTTGACGTGAAACGCGAGCACAAGGTGACCGCCGCCGGTTGTTGCGGAGACCACTGGTGCCTGGACGTGGAAAACCACGGCTGCCTGCGCGCCGAGAGAATTATTTTCACCGCGCCCGTTCCGCAGAGCCTGGCTATCCTGAAGGCGGGTGGCTTCGAACTGCCCGCTTCGCTGGCCGGTCAGTTGGCCGCGCTCACTTACGATCCCTGTCTCGCCTTGCTGGTCACGGTGGCTGGGCGCAGCCGTCTGCCCGTGGATGGCGTCCGGCGCGAATCGGGCGATATTCGCTGGGCCGCCGACAACCAGCCCAAGGGCGTTTCGCCCAACCTCTGCGCGGTCACGCTGCATCTTTCGCCCGAGTTTTCCGAGGCCCACTACGGACGCACCGAGACAGAGGTGCTCGATTTGGTGCGTTCGGAGGCGGAGGAGATCATCGGCGCCCCGATCTCCGGCGCCACCTTGCATCGGTGGAAATTCAGCCATGCGCGGGCGACGCATACCGAGCCCTTTGTGTGGTGGCAGGAGGAGTCGCTTGGATTTGCGGGCGACGCATTCGGCGGACCGCGCGTCGAAGGCGCGGCGGTTTCGGCATTGGCTTTGGCGGAACGGGTGCGGGCCGATCTAGTGGCCAAAGGCTGAGCGGTCATGCGTCGAGACGTGGTGATCGTGGGCGCGGGGCTGGCGGGTTTGACCTGCGCCCGGGCCCTGCAGGCGCAAGGCGTGGACTGCGTGGTGCTGGAGGCGGCGGACGCGGTCGGCGGGCGCGTGCGCACCGACGAGGTGGAGGGTTTTCGACTGGATCGCGGCTTCCAGGTTTTGCTCACGGCCTACCCCGCCGCGCGGCGCTGGCTGGACTACGAGGCGCTTCGGCTGGGTGAATTCGCGGCCGGCGCGCGCGTGGCCACGCCTGACGGCTCGGGCCGGGTGGGCGATCCGTTGCGGGAGCCGGGCAACTTGATCGAAACGCTCCGTGCGCCGGTGGGCACGTTGGCGGATAAGCTGCGCATCGGAGCGTTGCGGTTCGCGGCCACCCGTGGCTCGGGCGACGAGGTCTGGAGCAGGGGCGATGCTCGGACCACCGCGGCGGAGCTGGCGGGGCGCGGATTTTCGCCGGCGATGACCGAGCGGTTTCTCCGGCCTTGGCTGGGCGGGATTTTTCTCGAGCGTGAGCTCGAGACCCCGGCATCGATGCTGTTTTTCGTCTACCGCATGTTTGCCGAAGGGCGGGCTGCGTTGACCGCCGGCGGCATGCAGCGCATCCCCGAGCAACTCGCCGCGGGACTGCGGCCGGGCACTCTTCGCCTCGGAACGCGGGTGGTGTCCGCATCGGCCGGGGTGGCCACTCTCGCCGATGGAGAGGCGATTCATGCGAGGCATGTGGTGGTCGCGACCGAAGGCGACTCCGCCGCGGCGCTTCTGCCCAGGCTCGTGCGCACGCCGGCGTGGCGCAGCGTGACCTGCGTGCAGTGGGCGGCGCAGGCCAGCCCGTTGCAAGGCGAGCCCGTGCTATGGCTGAACGGAACCGGACGCGGACGGATCAACAATGTAGTCGTGCCGAGCGACGTGGCGGCCCATTACGCGCCGTCCGGCTCCGCGCTGGTTTCCGCCACGGTGCTGGGCGACCCTGCGGAGAGCGACGCAGAGCTGGCGGCGAGTTTGCGCGAGGAGTTGGCCGGTCATTTCGGCGAGCAAGCGCGGGCGTGGCGTCTTCTGGCTACGCAGCGCGTGCGACGTGCCCTGCCCGCGTTGCAGCGTCTCGACGCGGGCGAACACGCCGCGCCGGTCGCTCCCGGTCTGTGGGTGTGCGGTGATCACCAAGCCTCGGCGTCTATCCAAGGCGCGATGGCCAACGGCGAGGCGGTGGCCCGGGCGATCTTGCGACAAGGCTGATAATCCGGTCGTTTCCCGCTCGGCGCGCCGGTCGTTTTCCCAGAGCGAAGATTCCTGTTGAATCGCGGTGTGAGCGCACCCACGGTGCCGTTGGCCAGGCGCCATGCATGGGCAGGCGCGTGAACCCCGCCAGGGCCGGAAGGCAGCAACGGTGACGACGTTCTCCCAGTGCCGTGGAGTGCCTGGCCACTAACTTTAGCCCGACGCGTTTTCGGGTTTGCGCTTACCGTCCGGTCCCTTGCTTTCGTCGTGCTCCCGCACCCCGTGTCGCAAGCCGCCTACCAAGTCATCGCCCGCAAGTGGCGCCCCCAGACCTTCGACGACGTCGTGGGGCAGGACCATGTGGTGCGCACGCTGCGCAACGCCATCGCGCGCCAGCGCATCGCCCACGCCTATCTGTTCGTCGGTCCCCGCGGCACCGGCAAGACGTCGACCGCCCGCATTTTCGCCAAGGCGCTCAACTGCACCGGCGGCCCCACGGCCGATTTCGACCCGCGCGATCCGGCCTGCCAGGCCATCGCGGCCGGCAGCCATCTCGACGTGATCGAGATCGATGGTGCTTCGAACAACGGCGTCGACCAGGTGCGCGACCTGCGCGAGACGGTGCAGTACGCTCCGGCTGCCGGCCGCTTCAAGGTCTACATCATCGACGAGGTGCACATGCTCTCGGCGGCGGCTTTCAACGCTCTCCTCAAGACCCTCGAGGAACCGCCGCCGCACGTGAAGTTCGTCTTCGCGACCACCGATCCGCAGAA